>JACMLS010000466.1 GCA_014379485.1 Bacteroidia bacterium
AAATAGTTTAAAGATGCGCCGTATTTTTTTATTAAGATGATGAAAAAAGTTGTTGCATAGCAGGGACTATGGAACAACTTTTTGAAGAAATATTAAAAAAAAAGGACAAGCAGATTGAACTATTTAATGTGTCCAAATGGTATTATTATTAATTTTGGCATTCTTATGCTAAGAGAGAAAATAATTGCACTGTATGACAAAGCCGTATCCTGGGGAGTGGAGTATGTTCCAAAACTCGCCCTTGCAATAATTATATTAATTGCCGGGTGGTGGATTATTAAGCGCCTGGTAAAACTTACTGAGAAGGGAATGAAAGCCCGGGAGATCGATCCTTCTCTGAGAGGTTTTTTCAGAACAAGCCTTTCTATTGCATTAAAAGTTGTGCTGCTTATTACGGTGGCAGGTATGTTGGGAATTCATACCACTTCTTTTGTTGCCGTGCTGGGAGCTGCAGGGCTTGCGGTAGGTCTTGCATTGCAGGGAAGTCTGAGCAATTTTGCAGGTGGTACGCTCATTTTGTTTTTTAAACCATTTAAGGTGGGAGACGTTGTGGAGATTGGAAATTATTCAGGAGAGGTAAAAGAAATTCAGATCTTTAATACTATACTGGTAACTGCGGAACATAAAACAGTTTTTATTCCAAACGGTTCGCTTGCAAACGGAGTGATCGTAAATTTTTCTACAAGAGGAGATATACGTGCAGAAATTCAGATAAAAGTTTCTGCTGAGCACAATGTAGAAAAAATCCGCGCCATAATTTTTTCGATTCTTGAATCTGACGAAAGAATTTTAAAAGATCCTGAGCCACAAATACTCATCAGTAGTTTTGCAAATGACAATCTTACATATGTAATTCGTTTTTTTACTTCTGTAAATGATAAAGTGCTGATTGAATCCAACACCTGGGAAAAAATAAAAGCTGAGTTCGCAAAACAAGAAATTGAAGATCCCAAGAATTTTACTTTCGTAAAGAATATTTGATTCCACTCAGGAATTTTTTATTAGCAGAAAAACAGCTATCAAACCAATACTAGCAGAAGGAATCCCGATCAAAAGCGCGGTGATTATACTCGCTGCCCTGCCGCTGGATTTTGAGAAACGGTAATGAAGTAAGTAGCATAAACAAACCGTAGGAGCAAAATAAAGAACAAAAGCAACAAGATTTTCAGCCTTAAACAAATCGCTGATACTTTTTGTTTCATAATCTAACCAAAATAGTCCAAACACAAATAGTGCAACAATGGGGGCTATAAGCAAATAGTCAATTTTTTTTGCAGAAGGTAGTTTGGCGCTTTGCATGGTTTCCGGTTTTTTTAAATAACGCAAAAATGTTTTGAATATTGTGATTTTCCGTTGGATGGAAGAATGAGTTGATCTTGCTAAAGAGAAATTTCGTTTCAAAAAACGCAACCCCTTTCAAGGGACCTAAGGCTCTTGTGTCCCGCGAGTCCCAAGAGTCCCTTGCTTTAATTTAAAGCCCTTTTCTGAACACCTCTATCGTTTTTTCAATGTCTTCATCGGTATGAGCCGCACTCACAAATCCAACTTCATAACCTGATGGACCTAAATAAATTCCTTCTTCCAGTAAATGATGATAAAGTTTTCTGAAGTGTTGCATGCTTTCTCCCTCAATTTCTTCGGCAGAACGAATGTTTTCTTTTTCTGTAAAAGCAATCCAAAAAATACTTCCAATAGAAAAAACTTTAATTAATTTATTTACAGAACTCAACTCATTTAATCCGCTCACTAATTTTTTTGTTTTGCGTTCAAGCTCTTCGTAAAAACCTTTTTGCAGGCATTGCGTAAGTTGCGCAATACCCGCACTCATTGCTACGGGATTTCCGCTCAAGGTTCCCGCCTGGTAAACATTTCCTTCGGGAGAAATGCTGCTCATTATTTCTTTAGATGCAGCATAAGCGCCAACAGGCAATCCTCCGCCAAGTATTTTTCCGAAAGTAATAATGTCTGGTTGTATGTTATAATAACCCGCAGCTCCTGTAAATCCTAAGCGGAAACCAGAGATCACTTCATCAAAAATTAAAAGTGTTTTATTTGCTGTGCAGATCTCGCGCAAAAAATTCAAATACTCTTTTGTTTGTAAAAGCAATCCGTTATTTGCAGGCACCGGCTCAATGATAACGCAGGCAATTTCATTTTTAAATTGTGCAAACGCTTTTTCAATGGCTTCTTTATTGTTGAGTGAAACAACTATGGTTTCGTTTACAAAACTTTCCGGAACACCGGCAGAAGATGTATTACCAAATGTTACTAATCCGCTTCCGGCTTTTACCAATAGAGAATCGCTGTGTCCGTGGTAACAGCCTTCAAATTTTAAAATCTTGTTTCTTTTTGTAAATCCCCTTGCTAAACGAATAGCACTCATAACAGCTTCTGTGCCGCTGCTTACAAAACGCATTTTTTCAATGTATTTGTTATTGGAAATAATTAATTCTGCCAGTTCATTTTCTAATTCAGTTGGTGCACCAAATGAACTTCCGTTTTCTGCTGCAGTTTTAATTGCATCTACAACAACAGCCGGGGCATGACCTAAAATTAATGGCCCCCACGAACAACAATAATCAATAAACTCATTTCCATCCGCATCCCATATTCTACTGCCATCTCCCTTTTCAATAAACACAGGCGTTCCACCTACTGAGCGAAAAGCAC
>JACMLS010000467.1 GCA_014379485.1 Bacteroidia bacterium
CGTTTTACCTGCTGAAGAAATTTTTTATTCTCTTCGTTTTTTCTTGGCGGAATTGTTTTTAAAATATCGGCAGGATTCACAAATTTGATTTGATTTTTTTCTTCAGCACACCCTATTCCCTTTCCCCTATTGACTTTTCCCTCTTCCCCAATCTTATTTTTTCGACAACACAAACACCTCTTCTTCGGGCTTCTTCATCAAATGATGTTCTCGCGCAAATTTTTCAAGCACTTCCGGATTTGTTTTAAGATCGGTGATCATTTTTTTGTTCGCCTCAATATCTGTCCGATAATAATCGCGCTCGGTTTTTAATTTCTGAACCTTGTGGTAAAGATCGAGCTGGGTAAAAACATCGTTACGGTCAAAAAAAACAAGCCATACGCCAAGAGCCACCAATACAATCAAATATTTGTTAAAAACAACTTTAAGAACCTTCTTCCATTTCATTGCAAAAAGTTTTGGTACGGTTTTTAGATGATTATCACTAAATTTGCTACTAAGGTAAATCCATAATCCTCCAAAATACTTCTTTAACTAAACTGTTATGAATAACTCATTGTTGAAACTGCCTGTTTTGGCCCTTTTGGTCTTTTTTTTATCATTTACCAACGATAATTTAAAGAAAGCCCAGATGAAATACGCGCATGTTAAGACCGCTTATGATGACAAGTGGACCGGTCTTGAAAAATTGCTCAAAGACAAAAAGATCAATTCCGCAGATTTTGAGCTCTACCTGCGCGCGTTTAAATACGATAAAAAACTGGAAGTGTGGGCCCGCAGTATTTCTACAGACTTAAAATACACACACATTAAAACCTTTGATATTTGCGCCACCAGTGGTGAGCTGGGCCCCAAAAGAAAAGAAGGCGACGGGCAAATTCCTGAAGGGTTTTACGAGATTGATCTTTTAAATCCAACCAGCAGTTATTATTTGAGTATGAGGGTTAATTATCCGAATTATTCAGATCGTTTGCTGGGCGATAAAAAAAATCCGGGCGGCGCCATTATGGTACATGGCAATTGTGTTACCATTGGCTGTATGCCTATAACAGATGAGTGCATTAAAGAATTATATGTGCTTGCTGTTGAAACAAAAAACAAGGGCCATAAAATTCCTATTGACATTTTTCCCTGCTATTTCAACGATAAAAATTACGAGATGCTTAAAAAGAATTACAGCGCAGACTTAGTGGCTTTTTGGGATGAGTTGCGCGACGGCTACAATCATTTTGAAAAGAAAAAATACACAGCGCTTGTTACAACAGACAGTAAAGGCAAATACTCTGTTAAGGATTGATTTTTTTTTCGGCGAGCCTTTTTTATTTACTTTTGTCTTTGTTTAAAATAATCTATGCCCGATCCAAAAAAAACTGTTTCTGCGTTCAAAAAATCCGGCGGGATTTTTCTTACTCCCACTGCTGATCTTGAAAAAAAAGTAAAAAAAATCAAGGCTTATATTTTTGACTGGGACGGTGTTTTTAACGACTCATCAAAAACCGGAAGCGGAGAAAGTTATTTTACAGAAGTAGATAGTATGGGTCTTAACATGCTCAGGTTTTCTAACTGGTTGCTGAATAAAGAAAAAATGCCGCTCACCGCAGTCATTAGCGGAGAAGAAACCAATGCGGCAAAAGTTTTTGTAAAGCGCGAACATTTTACTGCCGCGTATTTTAAAGCGAAAGATAAAAAAACAGCGCTCACACATTTTTGCGAAAAACATAATTTAAAACCGGCAGAAATTGCTTTTGTGTTTGATGATATACTTGATCTTTCCATTGCAGAAAGAGTGGGGGTGAGGATCCTCGTAAAACGAAACGCCAACCCCCTTTTTACAGAATACGTAAAGAAAAACAAACTGGCCGATTATATTACCGGCACCGAATGCGGAAATTTTTGTTTGCGCGAAGCTGCTGAACTGTTAATCGGATTAAGTGGCAATTTTGATAAAGTGATTAAAGAAAGAACCACTTTTTCTAAAAAATACACCTCTTATATTCATGAAAGAAATTCTCTTTCATCTGAATTTTTCCTCCTGAAAGAAAACAAAATTACCACGCTTTAAAATTACTAGTGTATTTTTTATTCTGACTGTTTCAAAGGTCGCTGGAATTAGTGGTTTACCACTAATTCAGAACATTTAATTTGCAGACACTGAATATAAGGTTAACTTGCACGCCTAATACCCCTGATTCACTTTTTAAATCTTACGTAAATGAAGAAAAACAAAACCTATTTTGTTGCCATTGGTTTTTTGTTACTAGCAAGCTTTGGCACAAGGGCGCAGAACAATACAACAGCAACCGGCGGCGATGCTGCAGGCAGCGGTGGTTCTGCAAGCTACTCTATTGGCCAGGTAGATTACATTGTGCAAACTGGTGCCGGCGGAACAGCCAACCAGGGAGTACAGCAACCTTACGAAATTCTAACCTTAGGCGGACTTTCAGAAACAAACATTCAGCTCGAAGCAGTTGTATTTCCAAATCCCACCACGTCAGGAATTATGCTTTCCATTAAAGAAACAGATTTTTCTCAGCTGAGCTATACAGTTTACAGCGTAGAAGGAAAACTGCTTGATAAAAGAAACATAGCAAATCAACAGACGCAAATCGATCTTAAGAATTTCGCCAACGGAAACTATTTTATTTCTGTTATCAAAAACAACAAACAGGTAAAACAATTTAAAATAATCAAAAACCAATAAATAAGCTCTTATGAAAAAAATCCCCTTACTGATCATTGCGTTATTTGTATCTGTGCTTTCATTTGCACAGGCCCCGCAAAAAATGAGCTACCAGGCCGTTATCAGAGATGCATCAAGCAATCTGGTAACAAGCAGCCCGATAGGAATGCAGATCTCCATTTTACAAGGTTCTCCAACCGGAACACCTGTATATGTTGAGACCCAAACAGGCAGCACCAACATTAATGGATTGGTGAGTTTGGAAATTGGAACCGGTACAGTGATATCTGGAAATTTTTCCACCATCAGCTGGGCCGCAGGTACTTATTTTATAATGACAGAAACTGATCCTACAGGAGGAACCAGTTATACAATTGCAGGAACAACTCAGTTAATGAGTGTGCCTTATGCATTATATGCTGAAACAAGCGGGACAGGTGGGCCACAAGGTCCAACCGGTGCAACCGGCCCTTCAGGATTAGATGGAACAAATGGAGCAGTTGGCGCAACCGGCCCTTCAGGATTAGATGGAACAAATGGAGCAGTTGGCGCAACCGGCCCTTCAGGATTAGATGGAATAAACGGAGCAGTTGGC
>JACMLS010000003.1 GCA_014379485.1 Bacteroidia bacterium
AATTATTTTGTGCGTACATAAAATTCAATTCCATTTGCAGCAATTCGTTCTCTGCAATTTTTCCGAGATTGTATCTTCCTTTTGAAATTTTAAAAAGCGTATCCTGGTTCTTTACATTTTCATTCTGCATTTCTAAAGTCATTTGCGAAAGGAATAAACTAAAAAAAAGATCTGTTGCCTGGCTACTTACAGATTCCATATCTTCATTCAGCTTTCTTTTTGCTTCTTCATACTTTAAAGGTTCTATTCTTCTGTCCCATTTCAACTGGTTAAAGCCAAGTACGGGTTGAGAAATTCCGACAAGCACAGGATTTGCAAGATAAGATCGACCGGGAACAATTCCCGGATTAGGATTATACAAAAGATCTATTCTTGAAACTCCTGAGGTAACAAAAATATTTCCACCCGTTAAACCAATGTTCTGAGAAATACTTGCTCCCAAAGCAGTACTAAGCAAACTTTGCTTGATAAATAAATTAGAACCATTGTCCTGTACAATTGCATTTATACTGCTGTTGTAATTAGGCAAAGTTCCGTTCAGAGAAAGTTGCGGAAGGTAATTGGATTTAAACAACCTGTATTGCCAGTAGCGCGATGTGAAATTTGTTTTTGCCGCTTTGGTAACCGGACTTTGGCCTTTTGCAAGGTCAATCACTTCTTTTAAAGACAAACTCATTGTTTGCTGACCGAATGAAAACGCAGAAATAAAAAAAACAACTACAAGCAAGCCTGTACGCAACTGTACCTGAGCGTGCTTAAAAAAGTCTTGCCACAGATTGCGCGAATTACCACAGATTGTTTTCACAGATTTATCTTTTTTAATCTGCGTATCCAATCTGTGCCCATCTGTGAAATCTGTGGCAAGATTGGTAGAAGTTCCCTTCGCAAAATATTTTTTTTTATTCATGACGTAAAGATTGAATTGGATCAAGTTTGGCCGCATTTCTTGCAGGGTTTATTCCAAACACCAATCCTGTTAAAGCTGCAACGGTGAAAGAAATAAAAATGCTCCATACCGTTACCTGCGTTTGAATATCGAAAAACTGAGGTATCAATAAACTGAGCGAAACACCAATGATCACTCCAATAATTCCCCCGCTGATACTGATAAGTATGGCTTCAAACAAAAATTGCTGAACAATATCTGAAGGCGTGGCGCCCATACTCAAGCGAATACCGATCTCTTTAATCCGCTCAAGCACACTGGCAAGCATAATATTCATAATACCAATTCCGCCAACCAAAAGAGAAATGCCTGCAATAAAACCCAGTACAATATTAAAAATGTCTTTTGTGCGTTGTTGTTGTTTTAAAAGCTGCTCAGGAACGGTAATTTCAAAATCAGCATTGCCGTTATGCCGGCGCTTTAATAAACGCGCCAACACCTCAACAGAATTAGGAACTTTTTCTCCGGAAGCTATCTTTACAATGATCCTGTCTAACTGATTGTAATTTTTTATTTGTGTAGAAAAACCATCGTCAACACTTACCTGGTTGTCATTGTTCTGCGCCTGTAATTTTGCGCGGTTTACTTTTGCGCGGTTCACATAACGCGTAAGCATTGTTTTAAGCGGAATGTAAATGTCCATATTGTAATCGCGGATTCCGAGATTCGAAATAGCATTTTCAGAAATTTTCTTTTCCTCCAATACACCTGCAATTTTTAACCAGGAACCTCCGCATTTAATATATTTCCCGATAGGATTTTCCTGACTGAAAAAACGCGATTCTATTCCTTTACCAATAATACACACCTGGTCGCCTGAACTTAAATTTTTTGCTGAGAATATAGAACCTGTAAGCAACTTAAAATTAGTAATCGAAAAATAATCTGGCGTGGTACCAACTAATTTTCCTTTTTTTGTGCTGCCACCATAAATAAAATTGGTTTCAATTACAATTTCAGGGCCCGCTTTTTCAATTCCCGGAATAATTTCAGTGAGCGCATCAAGGTCGGCCAGTGTAAGGCCCGGCGAGAATTTTTTTGTTTCGTTACTTCCTGTTTTCTTTTCTTTTTTGTCTGATTTTTCTTTTTGTTCTGTAATTGGTTTTAT
>JACMLS010000468.1 GCA_014379485.1 Bacteroidia bacterium
AAGAACAAACCTTTTTGCTGCAATTGATTTACACTGAACTCAACACGCAAAACATAATCGTAATACGTTACAAAATCAAGCCCTATTCCACCACCAAGCAAAAAAGAATTGCTGAGCGGATTATCTTTAAAATGTTTTTTATCTTCTACATAGGCCGCATCTGCATAACCACTCACATAAAGCGCATAAGGAACTTTATTGAATTTGTCTAATTTTCCTTTTAACCATTTTGCATGGTACACGCGTGGTTTTACTAATTGATACCTTATGTTTGATTTGAACATGGCGTAACTCTGCCCATCTACCACATAATATTCGTAACCACGTACAAGGTCATTGCCCCAGCCTAAGGCGCGGTTAAAATAATAATACGGCGTGCGCACAGAACTGTAACGCACACGCACATGATTGGCCCAGTAAAAACGCGGTGCAAAATTCCAGTAACGGCTAAGGCCTGTGTGAATAGAAAAATTATCTACATTCTCATTCTTAAGTAAAGCTAAACCGTCTTTAGCAACAGACAAATATGCAATGTACCCTTTCAAAGGATAAATTCTGTTGTCGCGCAGATCATGTTTTATATTGTACACAACAGAAAAATATTGAATTTTACTCTGGTCACCCGCATAATAATTCGGATTCAATTTTGCAATGGTGTCCGCCACTTCAGATGAGTGGTACGCCAATTCAAAATTATGTTTGGTGTACAATCCATCGCGGTAAGAAAAACCTAATTTAGCTTCCTGTTCAGACCTCATGAATTTGGTGTAGCTCCTGAAAAACTGCAACTGGTTACCATAAGTATTGTATGCAATTTCATTGTTGCGCGAAAACAAATACCCCACACTCATACCAATCGTCTGCTTTTTATTCAGAAAAGGAATTTTATAACTGACGCCGTAATTTTCTGTATAACCCTTTCTGAATTTTATACTAAGGCTTTGGTTGAGTCCGAACATGTTTTCGAAAGTCAGATACATTCCGTAATTGGCGCGAAACATGTCTTTTGTTTTCCACCAGGTATTAAAATTTCTGTCCTGTATTTCAAAAATAGGAGTTGGCCAAACATACCAACGCTCTTTTACATCAATATGCACAGAAATTTTATTATCAATAATATCATGACCAATGGTGACAAAAATAAAAAGAGATGTGTTGATAAGGTTTTGCTGCGAACGCATTTCCATTGCACGTAATTCGTTCTCAGTAATCACATCACCTGCCCTGAAATTTAATTCGCGGAAAATAATTTTGTTCTGCGTTTTTTTATTTCCTGAAATTACAATGCTCTCAATTTCATATTTGTTTTTGGTTGATTCACTTATACGCTCAAGATCATAGGCATCTTTTGCCTGCGAAAAAACAAGTACAGGCAAAATAAAAACAGAAAACAGTGCCCAAATTTTTACAGAGGGAAAAAGAAAAGAAAACAAGCGTTCTCTTTTAAGGATTAATGAAACGCATAAATTCATTAAATCTGTCTTTTAGATCATCTTCGTACTGGCTCTGATGATAAGAAGCTTTTACATTGTAATTGTAACGGTAAAAAGTCTGCAGAATTCTTGAAAGATCTTCGCTGTTTATTTTTAGTGTTACTTCAATCTCTTTTGTATCAGGAGTAGATGTAA
>JACMLS010000469.1 GCA_014379485.1 Bacteroidia bacterium
TGCCCCCTCTCTGGCAGCATATAGTCCAGTATATACGTGATAAGAAAGCATCAATGGTTTAAGCCCAAAAATGAAATCAAAAAATCCCTTTAAATAAAATACAGAGAAAAGAAAAATATTCATTTGGTTGATTAAGACTCATTAATTTGCACTCTTCACTCGTCCCTTTCCCTCGCCCCTTTTCTCACTCAACAACTTCCATCAGCGTTCTGAACGCAACGGCTTTTGACCCGTATTTTTCCATGTGGTCTTTTTGTAAACGGGGTGCATGTTGTTCCTGGTAACGGTTCAGATCCTCCATCGTATTAAAAAAATACTGAATGCAATAAGTAGCACCCTGATCTTCTACGGCCAAAAGTTTACAAATGCGATGCGACAGAAAACAACCCGTTGCAATTACATCCGGAATGTGTTTTGCGCGCATCCACTCAATCCATTCTGTCTTTACAGAATCTTCAATATTTACTGTTACGTTGTAGATGAACATGATTTTTATTTTTGATAAGCAAATGTCCGGTTTTTTTTATCATACTTCGACGGGCTCAGTATGACAAAAAAAAGTTCAACTGTTGTTGAACTTTTTTAAAATCACTTTATTTTATTTCTTGTCACACTGAGCTCTGTCGAAGTGTGACGGAATTTAATCTTTCAAATAATCTCCTTTTAAAAATTCTTTCCAGTCGCCAAGGTTTGCAATTACTTGTAACTGGCGGTAATTGTTATGAAAAGTTTCTTCGTCTGACGAAGAGTTTAAAATTTTAATTCTGTAACGATCAAAATTATTTAATGCTTGTTTTTCTTCAGGTGCCAAACGCTGGCCGCTGAATTCTTTGTCGCGCAAATCGTTTACGCTGACTTCCCCTCCAATTTCTTTTTTGGTGAAAAATTTTTCTAATAAATTCTTATCTAATTTCATAAAGCTGTACTCCAAAGGCAAAAGTAAAAAAAATCAGACTTAAACAAACCAATCTGTCGTCTATTTATGTTAACATTTTAATGTTCAATTCTTAGTTTTTTTAAGCGATTTCTCTTAATAACATACGCTATCAGTACCTTACCAGCCTTTTGGTAACAAATCCGGTACCTGCGGCATTGTAAATTTTTAAGAAATAAGTTCCGGCCGGCATGGGTTGCAGCGAAAAACTGAAGTTCTGTACCCCCGCTTTAATGTATTCTCTCAACAAAACCTGCACAATTTTGCCATTCAGGTCATACAATACAAAATTAAGGTATTCATTCTTTTTCAGTTCAAATTGTACGTGTACAATATCCGTAGAAGGGTTAGGAAATACCGAAACTGGCTCATCTTCAACGGGGTTTTGGCTCAGGCCCACCCCATTTGGCGTCATTGTAATTTCTGCAATCCAGGTTCCGTGCCTTTTTTGAATGCCTTGCTGATAGCCGTGGTAGCCATTCATCCACACTTTATCCGGATCGTTGTATTTACGCTGGCTTCCGCTGTAATCTCCCCATCTTTCCAATGCGGTGCCCAATACGTTTACAAGAGAGGTTCCGTTTTTTACATTCAATCTTGCAGAATATTGGCCTGCACCATCGGTTTTCATTACAGAGCAACCTGCGTGTACGGTTGGGCAGGCATGGTTAAAATTAATAATAGCAGAATTGTCTGTCGCAGAAATTCCGGAATAAGAAATATTAGGGTAACCAAGATCAAGCAAAGTATCATTAATAATATTGCCGTTTATTACCGGTGTTGCAGCACTTACGTTTGAAATTACACCGTGGTACACCGCGCAAAATCCGGTAACCGTGTCTAAGGTGTTATGTACATATTGAATGGTATTATTCTCATAAAAAGCACCAAGATTCCTGCAATCGTTGGTTGCAAATTTTTGTCCCGATGCCTGTCTTGCATCTGGTGGAAAAGAATATTGTTTGTCTGAGTTAAGTTGTTTTACAATTACCTGCTGGCCGGGCGCATTCATAGTATCTGTTACTTCAACAACAAAAACCGTATCGTAACCTATTCCAAAATTGCGGTTGCTTACAAAATACTGGTTAGGGCTGTACAACTGACTGCCGCCTTTTGCCGGACATAAATTTCTTATTGCTTTGCCGTTCCAGAAAATACTGTCGTGCATTTGCATGGTTAAAGTATTGCCGTTGTAACCGTCTGTTTTATTTATTTGCCAGATCAGTGTTTCTACAAAGCCCGTTTGCCATGAACTGTCAGGGTACAATAAATTTACGGTAAGAAATAATTCTTTTTGTGTAAGGCTCATCATCGGGTAATCTGTCCACAAGCCATTGTTTTTTGGGTTGCCCGGAATGTTGTACATATTCCAGCTTCCTTTTGGGTCGTTTGATTGCGAAAACCCCATTATAATAGAACTGGTAGAATCTGTAAAACCATTTAAGCAAACCAGCACAAAACGATCTGCAACCGGGTCATATTCTACAATTGGGTCAAACTCTTCGTGTTGCAAACCAAGCGGCGTTGCAAATGTGTTAAGCGATTTTGTGCCCAGAGAAGAATCTTTGGCGCAATCGTAAAAATAAATAATGGTATTGCTTAAAGAAATTATTTTACAGGAATCTGAAACCGCAAGATCATTATCGTTGGGCGTAGAATTATAAAAAGGATTTCCGAAAAAATTTTTTCCCAGGTAGGGAGAGGGTAAAGTAGAAGGCTGATTTATTTTTGGCTGTGCAGATGCTTTTTTTGCATTTTCAGTATCGTTTTTTTTCGGAATTCCACCAGGTATTGGTTTTTCTACACATTGTATGTCTGTATAAAAATCTTCTGTATTATCAGAAAAATTAATGACAGTTTTTTTGGGAATGGTAAAGGTTTTTTTGTGCGTGGTTTTAATCTCTTTTTTGTTTTGAGAAAAAGAGCAAACACTTATCGCAAAAAGCGAAATACTTAAAATAATTTTTTTCATTGGTTGTTAATTGGCTGTTAAAAATCAATAATGCAAGATAAGAAAAAAAATCCGCCTGAATTTAAACGAAATTTTAGCCGCGAATGGCGCAAATTTTCGCGAATGATAGCTGGTATTTTTTATTTGCGCAGATTCGGGTCATTCGCGGCCACTAACGCGTACAGGTTTTGCGGAAATAATTTGTAATTTTATAAAATGAGTAAACGTAGAAAAACAGGGTTAATGATTGCGCTTTTTTTATTGTCTGTTTTTTGTATGATCTTTTATTTGGTGTACAGAGAGATCTGGTACTCAAATATTCCTGAAGAGGTAACGTTTTGGCAGCGCTTTTTGGAAAGCGGCATCAATAAGTTTCTTTTTTATGTTGCCATGGTTTTTATTCCGCTAATCCTTGTTGCGGAGATTGTGCTGTTTGCAACAAAGAAAATAGAGTTGCGGCAATTTTTAATTTTATTGGTGGGTGCACCCATTGTTGCCTGGTTTATTGCTCAGTTCATTTGCCCCGTAATTGTTGCTGTTATAAACAAGCATCAATAATTTTTTGGCATGACCCGCCTGAATTAATTCTTAATTTTAGTGTATGAGAAGGCGTGCAAAATCCTGGCTGATCATTTTACTTTTCGTTCCATCTGCTTTTGGTTTTTGCATTTTGTTCATGTATATGGTGTATTGGTATTCCGACAATCCCGAATTAATCCTTTTCGTAATGGACAGGTTTCAGTCAATTGCTTTTTATGCCAGTCTTTTACTAATTCTACCTGCTTTAATCACAGAAACCGTACTTCTTATTGCAAAAAAAATAAACTGGCGTCAATTTCTAATTTTGTTTATTGGCGCCCCTGTAATCGGATATTTAATTTCACTACTGTTCTTTATTTAATATTCAGGTCAATTCGCGGTACAATCAATACATTCAAAACCACGGTTTGCACTTTAAAAAAACTAAATTTGTGTTTCAATTGCGATTTAAGGGCTTGATGAAAAATGCGGTAAGAAATAAATTTTTAAAATGGTTGCTGGTGTTTCTTTTGCTGAACATTTATGTTCCGGCTTTCTCACAAACAAAAGCAGAAAGAAAAATTGACAGTCTTTTAAAAGTTCTTCCTTTAGTAGCAGACACACAGAAGATCGGGATCATGCTTAGGCTGGCAAGCCTCACTTCAAAATCTAACCAGGAAAAAGGAACTGAGTGGGCACTTAAAGCCCTTACGCTTGCGCGCAAACACAAAAATGAGACTCAGATGAACTCTGCTTATTACAAAATTGCCATGTACAGCAAAACCTCGGGTAATTTTGAGATGGCTTTAAAATATGCAGACAGTTCACTTTTTCTGACAAAAAAAGACAAGGACGAAAAAGGAATTGCGCAAGTGTATAATTGTTACGGCACCATTTATGTTGAAATGGAAAACTATCCGGAAGCAATAAAATATTATATAGAATCAGTAAAGATCAAAGAGAAACTGAACGAGCAAGAAGGCCTTGCTAACACTTACCTGAATCTTTCTTCTGTTTACAACCGCATTAACCTGCTCGATAAATCAAAAGAATATTTATTAAAGGGACTTCAGTTATTTGAAGAGAATAAAAATTATTATGGCATGGCAGGGGCAAGAAACACCTTGGGTGTGCTTTATAACCGAGAACAGAATTTTAAAAAAGCCATTGAGGTTTTTAACGAAGCTTTAAAAATCTCAGATTCGGTAAGCGATAAAAATTTAGAAAGCGCGCTCACCGGCAATCTTTCAGAATCTTATTTTGGATTAAACAATTTTAAAAAGGCAGAAGAATATGGTTTGCTGTCTTATAATTTAAGAAAAGAACTCGGAGACCTTAGTGGTATTGCTTACAGCGCCTCTGAACTTTCTTCTGTTTACCTTAAAATGAAAAATTTTGAAAAAGCAATTAGTTATGCAAATGAGTGCCTGGCTTATTCAGAAAAAAGCGATTACGCAGAAGGAAGGTACATTGGGCATAAAAACCTTGCCGAAGCAAACGAAGCGCTTGGAAATTACAAAGAAGCTTACGCGTTTTTAAAGTTAAGTATTGAAGACTATGAAACCTTTAAACTGGTAGAAAGTCAGCATGCAATAGCAGAGGTAGAAGGAAAATATCAGCTCACAAAAAAAGAAACAGAAATTCAACTGGGTAAAGAGAGAATGAAAAGCAAGGATACCGAAATAAAAAAACAAAACCAGTTAAAGATCTTTTTCGGAATTGGCGCTGTTTTGTTTGCACTTGCGGCAATATTTATTTTGAGAAGTTATTTTGTAAAAAAGAAAAGCAACAAAATTATCCTTAAGCGAAATGCTGAAGTTGAAATGGCAAAAGCGATCATTGAAGAAAAACAAAAAGAAATTTTAGACAGTATTTATTATGCAAGAAGAATTCAGCGCACGCTTTTTGCCAATGAAAAGTATATTGAAAGGAACTGGATCAGGTTGAAACAGGGCAAAGTATAAACGATTAATCTTTAGAGTATGAAAAACAACTTCATTTTTTTTGCAGTAATTATTTTTTCTGCTTTTTCGGGATTTGGCCATAAAAAGAATTACACGTACACGGGGTCAGAAACCACCTTGAGCTTTAGCGCAGATCCTTCGTTGAAATTTCTTTCCAGGGAAGAAGTGTGTGCAGTTTACGCACCTGTCAAAGGAAAGGATAGCTCTGAAACAGAACTTTCTCCGTTCAGACTTAGTTTTTCTGTTATTAAAAATACTGATGCCGGAGATGAACAGTTGCTGAATGTTGAGCCCGATGGCGCCTTACAGTTTGCCATCAAAATAATGGAGAAAGCAAAAAAAACCGGAGAATCAAAGTTAACTGTAAATGGAACGGAGAGAACATATTACAAAGTCAGCGGAATGGAGCCCACTGTAGAGGGCAAACCAAATAAACTAAGAGTTTGTATGGTAATGGTGCTTCATAATAAAAACGATAATATTTTTGTAGTAGCAGATTGCTCTAAGGCATATGCAGCAACAGGAGAAAAATATTTTATTGAAGTTCTCAAAACGCTTAAATTTTAGTTTTAATGAGCATGCCGGTAATTTCTCTTCCGCTCCGCCGTCTGATTGTGTATTTTCTGTACCCACGAAACATAAATAAGTGAAACAAATTCTCATTTTATTTTTCTTTTTGTCATTCCTTTCAAGTAAGGCTCAGGATTATTTTGAGGCAGAATCTTTATACGACAAAGATAAATTTGAAGAGGCCGGAAAAACACTTGAAAATGTTTTAGAAAAGGGAGTTTATAAAAACGACACCCGCTTTCTAATAATGAGCATGAACCTGTTTTCTGATGTAAAAAGAATTCTGAAAGACAGTGTTGGTTCAGAAAAAATAAACAGGCAAATCCTGGAAGTAGTTCCTGTCCCTGCAGATTCCGGTTGGGCGAATCAGATCAACAGCGAAAAATACAAGGCCTGCATGAATTTGTTTTCCGTTTCAATGAAGCGAAAGAATTATTCTGAGGCAATACATTATTTGCGCCTTACTGAAACACATGCGTATTATTCTGCAACGGGAATTGATGTGGCTTTAGAAAGGATCACGCTTCGGTTTAATTTTGCTGAGGTGTATGAAAGACTTAATTTTCCTGACAGCGCCCTGATACAGCTTATTCCCAATATGGAATTTTACGATCTTTGCTGCGAAGCGGGTGCGCTTGCTAAAGTGATCAGGATTGTAAAAAGTAAATACTCCAAGCAAGAAATAAAAAAAATGTTTAAACAAACGGAGCTTGAACTGAAAGCCGGTTGCAGACCACTTTTGTTTGGACTTGAAAAAGTAAACGTTGAACGCCTTGTAAGGCCGCTAACAAAAGACAAGCCAACAAACTGCGAAGTGCTTTTTAAAACTTCTTACCTGTATCTTGAATTAAAAAAACTGATCGAATGAAAAAACTTATGCCTTGCCGTTTAAAAAGAAATTTCTTTCTGGGAATATTTGTTGTAGTAATTCCTTTTGTAAATATTTCCCAAATAGAAAATTACCCCTCCCAAAATAA
>JACMLS010000470.1 GCA_014379485.1 Bacteroidia bacterium
GTGATTCGCAGATTAAAAATATTCGTAATAAATTAATTGGTTCTTAACTATAAATAAAAATAATATGGAAAACAGTAATATGCAATTTGCCGGAGAAGAAACGGTAATGGCCCCAGAACCACGCAAAAGACCTAAGTTTTTAAAGATCCTTTGCATTATAAGTTTTGCAGGCTTAGGTTTTAAATTTATTTCCGGCGCTATTGGTCTGGTCGCTACCCTGCTTCTTTCTTCCAGAATGTCGGCTTTTAGCCAAAGCGAAGAAATGGGTAGAATGATGGGTCTCCAGGGAGAAGATGTAATGGCTAAAGTAAATTTTCTCAACATAATAAATAACATTACGGTCATGGTTTTCTCCTTAGTATCATTGCTCGGTGTGTTTTTAATGTGGAAATATAAACGCTCAGGTTTTTTTGTTTATACCGTTTCAAGAATAATTTCGCTGTTGGTTCTGATCTTTGTTTCTATACAAACTCTTAACCTGATGGGGTCTGGTACGATGGGCGAGGTAACCACTATTACCACCATAGTAAGAACTATTGGGACTGTAGTGCTTGGTATTGCCTTTATTATTATGTACGCCTTAAATCTTAAGCATTTAAAACCAGAAGAACCCGTAAGCCACATTTGATCTATAAAAAAACTTTGTGAAATGAAATTTATTTCCAGCCCGCTAAAAATAATTGTAATTGCATTATTGCTTATTAGTTGTTCGGGTCAGTTTAAAAAAGTGGATGAAAAAAAATTTGAAGGGGTTTGGGAGTTGAAGGGAAGAGATATGTTTGAGGGTATTGAAATAAAAATTGCGAAAGAGAAAGATAAATGGGTAGGACGTGTTACAAAGATCAACAGCAATAAATTCATAAAACTTTTTTCAGATTCAAATGATGTGTGGGTTTCTGAAATTAAAAGAACATCTGATTTTGAATTTAAACTTACTGAAAAGAAAATCGCAAAAGAACTGTTTGCCTTGTATGGCCAATCCACTTCGCAGGAATTTAAAGTTCAGTTTATTGATGATAATACGATTGGGCTAACAACTGAAAGTTCTGATCCAACTAAGTCAACCACGATCTATAAACGAAAAAAATAAATTTACAAACCGCGGATTTTTACGAGTGTTACGAATTTGTTTTCTGGAAATCTTGAATTCGTAATAAAATTCGCAATTCGTAGATCACCTATTTCTCTCTTTCGGGTAGTAAAAACCAGCTTTTATTTTCAGGCCAATGTGTTTTTGAAAATTTTTCAGGCGGTGTAAGATAATAGAAATCATTTCTTCCCTTAATAAATTTATCTGATTTAATTTCAACCGATCCGCTTGCCCAGCATACATCAAGCAAATACCATTTCTTGTTAATCATCACTGCATTCCATGCATGAAGACACGATTCTGATTTTAATTTCAGTAAGAGCTCATTGTCAGAGGCAAAACCACTTATTATCTCGCAGGGCACATGAATTTCTTTGCACATATAATTAAACAATTCGGCATAATCCTGGCAGACCCCTTTTTTGTGTTTCACCGTAGCCCACACTTTTTTATATTCCCATTGGTCATTGTCCATGTCCTCCGGTTGTTTTTCGTAGTGTTGCATAATATACTCCCGGTATTTTTTGCAATCATAACGAATATGTTCAGTGATCCAGAAATAAATTGCCCTTACTTTAAGTGAATCTCCTTTGAATGGAGTGGTCAGCGTATCGGTAAGATAATCAATGTCATTTTCTCTGCTCAGATCAAGTGTAGCTACCATGCTGTCTGCGTTTTGAACAAATTTTCCATTTAGTTGTTGTCCAAAAAAGATCTTGACAAAAAAAACGATGTAAACGGCTAAACATAATTTTCTGATCATGGTAATGCGAATTTTTTATTTTCCTTTCGTACCTATATAACTTTGCAGAATAAAATAGTTACAGGAATTTTTTTTACCAGTGATGATGGTGATGTCCGGAGCAACAGCAGCAGCCACCTAAAATTGCGACAAGACAAGAAAGGAATGCAGCCCCGAATGAAATGGGCGCTGTAGCTACTGTAACCCAAATTGCGGCCAGTATGAGGCTAAGTAGTGTGGCTAATAAAAGGTAAACAATAAGGAACTCACCAACATCTGAAGCGCCTGAACTTTTAGCGTCTGTTTTTCTGTCAGTAATTTTACTTGAGATCTTTTTGTAAGTGTCCTGAATTTTATTTGCAACAGGCACCGTTATTTTTTTAATACTTTCTGTAAAATTACCTTTCCGGTATTTTCTTTTTTCAAAATCAGAACCACCGTTTGCTGAAAGAGAACTTACAAGAAGCAAAAACGGAACAAAGAGAAGAATTATTTTTTTCATGTGTGTGAGGTTTGGCAGAGTAAATGTATTGCCTTTCTCATGATCATGCTCATCAAAAAAAGCTAATTCACAGAAATTGGATTTTTTAAGAAATGATAACAGAATTTTAAGCGGGAAATTCGGTGAAACAAATGAAGAGTCCGTCTAATGGAAATTCATTTTGGGTGGAAGGATGGAATTGTGGAAGGTTGGGTTGGTTTTCTCTGTAGAGAAAGTTCATTTGAAATTCTCTTCAGTGTTCCCAACCCCATTCTTCCACTCTTCCAACATTCCATGCAACAGAAGTTAAATCCATCAGTAATTAGTAAATTTGTACCCAATTAGTAATTAGCAGACCCAAATTCGTAACGTTCGTAAAAAATTTAAGTCCTGAGCCTGTCGAAGGGCGTCATTCGTAGATTATGCCTATAATAAATTCTATAGCGTACTGGTTAATGAAAAAACGCATGCACCAGATAGAACTGTTCATGAAATATCCTTATGATGTGCAGGAAGAGTGGTTGCGTAAATTGGTGAAGTCTGCAAAAGATACGGAGTGGGGAAAAAAATTTGGTTACGATTCAATTGAGAATTACGAGCAGTTTAAATCTTTTGTGCCGCTGCAGGATTACGAAAGTATGAAACCTTTTATTGAGCGGACAAGAAGAGGAGAACAAAATATTTTGTGGGCAACAGAAATAAAATGGTTCGCAAAATCTGCAGGCACAACAGATGGTAAAAGTAAATTTCTTCCGGTAAGTCCGGAGAGTTTAGATGGTTGCCATTATGGCGGCGGACGTGATATGGTGAGTATTCACTGCAACAACAATCCTGAAACACAATTGTTCACCGGAAAAAATCTTGCGCTTGGAGGTTCGCATCAATCAGATTTTTATGGCGACTACGAAAGTTTTCATGGAGATGTTTCGGCCATCGTAATAAAAAATTTACCAATGTGGGCAGAATATTTCCGCGCCCCCGCAGTAGAAATCGCACTCATTACCGACTGGGAGGAAAAACTCGAAAAGATGGCGCGCTCTACTATGGAAGCGAACGTTACAAGTATTGCAGGCGTGCCGAGCTGGATGATGGTGCTCATGAAAAGAATTCTCGAATATAAAAAAGTAGAAACTTTTCGCGAAGTGTGGCCGAATCTCGAAGTCTATTTTCACGGTGGTGTAAGTTTTACTCCGTATAAAGATCAGTTCAAAAAAATATTTGATAAGGAGGATGTAAATTATTTGCAGCTGTACAATGCATCAGAAGGTTTTTTCGGAATTCAGGATCAGAAAGTAAGCGATGAAATGTTGTTGATGCTGGATTATGGAATTTATTACGAATTCATACACGAAGATGAAATTGAAAAAGAAAATCCACGCGTTTTAAATCTTGCAGAAATTAAGCTGGGAGAAAATTACGAAATGGTTATTTCTACCACAGCAGGTTTGTGGAGATACCGCCTTGGAGACCTTGTGCGTTTTACCAATGTGGTTCCTTTTCGTTTTGTAATTACAGGACGTAGAAAACATTTTATTAATGCTTTTGGAGAGGAGTTAATGATACACAACGCAGACGATGCATTAAAAATTGCCTGCGATAAAACGTATGCATTTATTACAGATTACACTGCGGGGCCCGTTTTTATGAACGATAATGGAGAGAACGGGGCACACGAATGGATCATTGAATTTGAAAAACTACCCAACAACCCCGAGTTTTTTGCAGCGGTTTTAGACAAAAGTCTTAAAGAACTAAACAGCGATTACGAAGCAAAACGCTACAATAATTACATTTTGCACGCCCCGCAGATACGAATTGTACCTCCCGGAACGTTCTATAACTGGTTAAAAAGTAAAAACAAACTCGGCGGCCAGAACAAAATACCACGCTTATACAACAACAGGCAGTATTTAGACGAGTTAATTAAGTTTTTGGAATAATTATTGTAATTTTAGTTTATGAAATCAAAACCACAATAGAAACATAGAACACATAGAAAATTTCCTCTATTGTGCTCTATTGTTTCTATTGTGGTTGAAAACTGCTGCATGCTCCGTAAATCAATCTCAATAATCCTGCTCTCACTTTTTCTTCTCTCTTTTTCGGGCGAAAGTAAATGGAAAAGAATGTTCACTATTAAATACGCAGCAGATTTTTTTACAACAGATAATATTGGGAATATCTATGTCATCCAAAATGATGAAATGGTAAAGTACAACGCGAACGGAGATCTCTTAAAGAAATACAGTAATAAAAAGTTAGGAAAAATATTTTCTGTTGATGCAAGCAATGCGCTTCGTGTGCTGGTCTACTACAAAGATTTTTCTGTTCTTGTAATTCTTGACTCTCAGCTCACCCAGAACGGAGAGAATATTACACTCGAGATTATGCAGTTAGAGCAAAGCGACCTTGCCTGCAATTCCTTTCAAAACGGAATCTGGTTGTACAACCGCCAGAATGCAGAATTAGTTCGTTTGGATGAGAATCTCACTAAAGTTGTAAATACAGGAAATCTAAACCGTATTCTCTCAACAGAACTTCATCCCAATGTATTAATTGAATACAATGGTTATGTATATTTAAACGATCCTGCAAACGGAATTTTAGTTTTTGATATTTACGGAACCTTTTACAAAACAATTTCTATAAAAGGACTAAGCGCCATGCAATTCAACGAACTGGAGATTTATTATTTTCAGAATAAGAGAATGGAAGATTATCACACCAAAGAATTATGGACTGTAGATCTTCCCTTACCCGACACCAGCGTAATTTCTGCAAGGGTAGAAAAAGGTTTGTATTATATGCAATTCAAAGATTCTGTGTCCGTTTATTCTTATTCTCCGCAATAGTATTTACTTCCTTTTTAACCGCGAATGAAGCAAGTTTTCGCAAATAATTTTGTTTTTCACCCGCGCTTAATATTGTTTCCACAGAGGAGTTTACTTACAATTAAAAGAGAAAAACTAAAACCACATTTAATTACCCATTATGATGAATAAAAAATTAATTTACACTTTGGCTTTTACTTTTTTTGTTCTGATCAAAATTGAGGCACAGCAATATTTTTTTCAGAAAGACTATCATTGTTTAAAGAGTAATAGCAATTACGACTTAAGCAGTTTGAATAAAATTTATAAATTCAAATTCAGTAAGAATGATTCTGTTATTCCGCTTTAGAATGGGCTTTCGGAGTTCGGCTACAAAAGAAACGATGTGAAGGTCTTTGGTTTTTTTATCGACCTTTTAAACTTCACTTTTAATACGCAGCTTTATAAAAAAGCTACATGCTACGGAGTTGTCGGTTTTTATTATTTTGATAAAAAAGAAAAAGACCCGTGGAAGCAACCTTATTACGTATTAGAATTCGTATTTGCTGATAGTAAAATACCAGCCAAGCTAAATGACTTAAAGGTTAGGATGGAAAATCCGCCCTATTTAACTGCTAAAGCAACTTTTGCAAACAAAATTCTCTGTCGCAACAATAAAATAATAGTCATAATTTGCGAAGCCGAAAGCGATTTTTCTTTAATTAATAGGATTGAAAAACTTTATTCAGAAGCCAAATAGAAATGTTGCACGTTTCCAAACAGCGCCATCTTTCAAGTGGATGTTAATGGTAGGAAATTACGAACTAGGCAGTTAAACGATAATAATTGATTGTTTTTCACTATTTTTAGTCTGCCCTTATGGAACAGAAAAAAAGAATATTTTTTTTATCAGTCGTACTTCCGCTTTTGGTTTTTTCTTTAAAATCGCAGAATAAATTTTTTCAGGGCCTTTCTTACGGTTTCGGTTATTCAGGATTTGATTACGGTACAGGCAGTTTAAATAAGGTGTTCAGTTCTCCTGCAACTTTTTATACCGGTCTGCATGATAATGACAATAAAACTTTGCGCGGAGATTTTAAGATGGATAAGAATCGTACGTCCAATGGATTTTTTGCGCACATGGAATTGCTTGCCTGGAAAGCAGGAGATAAAAATCTGTATCATGGCCCACAAGTAATGGTTTGCTATCACAAAAACGAATTACTGACAGCAGATCTTTTTGGTTTTGGTTATTTTTTCAGACTTAAACCTTCTGAAAAAACAAACACAGGTTTTTCTTTGGGGCTTCATTATTTTCCGAAAAATATTTATACGATTGAATTGCAACATGTCTCAGTTCCTGATTCCGGAACATTTCATTTCAACAACAAAGATTTCGGAGATACAGTAAAAGTTTTTTTCATAGAAAAGAAATCTGCTTTTAGCGCAGAGCTAAATTATCACCTCGGCTTCAAAAAGAAATTCGATATTCGTTTCAGCGCAGGCGTAATGTTTGTTATTAAATCTGCCGGAACTACAAAAGTGGTTTCTGAGAACAATGAGCAGGAATACAAAACAAGGTCTTCTATGTATTTATCCAACAACGCGGGCACAGATTTTCCGCTCATAAATCCCGGTTATTTCTTTTTCCGTGTAGGAATTTATGTGCTGGAGTTTACGCAAAGGAAATAAATTTCATTAAAAAACACATAGAAACATAGAACACATAGTTTTGATTTTATTTTCTACGTGCTCTATGTTTCTATGTGTTTCAAATTTTACTTCGCCACCTTAACACGAATTCCTTCTGAGTGGCTTGTAAATTCAGGCGCATACATACACTGTATAGTTGTAACGCCGTTAGAGAAATCTCCGTAATGCGTAACCACCATGGGATATTCGAACACATAATTTCCTTTGTTCAGATAAGAGAAAAAGAAATTTGTTGCGGCGTCTTTTGTAGATTCGTAATAGCCCAACCCGTCTTGCCATTTGTATCTGCTTATTACGTTTGTGGGTTCAAAGCCGGCTGCGCGCATATCTTTCATATGTACGTATTGCATATCGCGGTCAACCCTTAATTCAATCCGCACTTTAATTTTATCTCCCGGTTTTAATTTTGTGGTTGAAGAGATCGGATTTAAAACTTCTCCGCTCTTTGTTACTTCCACTAAAAATAATTTTTTTACTAGTTTAAGTGGTGTTGCATGTGGTGTGATCTTATCAAGATTTTCGAAATACTGCCAGTACACTGCACCCCAGCTCACACCTTCGTCGCTTTTCTTTACAGTCACTTTTCCCATGGATGGTTTAATGTCAGAACCACTCCATGATTTTTTAAAGTATCCGGTACCCGCTTCTGTTTTCAGATCTTTATCGTTGCGCGGATCAATTTTTAAATCACCAAGATCAATAATAACATTTGGTTCTGTTGCCAGCCAATCTGTTCCGCGCAGTAACAATGCGTACACAGCTTCTGTTGTTGCTTTGGTACTTTGCCAGTTTTGTGTTTGTTTACTTTTCAGCAACCAAACTTTTAAATCGTCAACCGCTTTGTTGTCTTTCGCTACTTCATCAAAGGCTTCAATCAATAATGCCTGTGCTTCAATCGGTGCTTCGTACCAATAAAATCCGTCGTAATTTTCTTTCCAGTACATTCCCATTTCTTCGCTGTTCAGAGAATTTTCTTTTAACGAGCGCATAATGTCCATCGGTGTTTTTTTATCTTCAAAACGATGCAAGCCCAAAGCAAGCATGCCCTGCATATACCTTCCTTTGCTCAGCCAGTATTTTTGCGCTTGTTTCTGAAAATAATTAAAAGCGGTTTTGTTTCTTGAGTCAACCGGAAGTTCTTTGAAATAACTTCTAGCATACAGGTATTGAATTTCCATATAACCCAAATGATCGTTCTTTTCAAAATCTTTGTCCCACTTTTTTATTTCCTGGTAATCTTCGCGCATTCTATCATCGCAATAATAAACTGCTTTTTTAATTGCGTTGAACATAGCATAATCTTCGCGGATTTTTTTTACGCCCAAACGGTCAAGGTGTCCCATTCCGGTTACAATGTGTTGAGTAATGTACCAGTCATCAGGCATACCTTCAAACCAGGGCCAGCCACCGTTGCTGCTTTGCATTTTTAATAATTTAGTTTGCGCACGGCCCAATTCATAACTCATTTTATTCAGATCAAATAAAAGTCCCACACGTTTTTTTCTTTCACTTTCATCTTTCGAGTCAAGTACCCACGGTGTTTCTTCGAGTAACAAAGATTTTAATTCCTGATTTTTTTCAAGATTAGAAAGAAATGCTTCGGGGCTTGAACTTTTCCAGCTATCAAACACCGCTTTTATTTTTGGTTTTGAATTGGCAATGTTTGATGAAATACTGTTTGCGTAAAATCTCGAAAAAGTTTGCTCAGCACATTCATATGGGTACTCCATTAAATATGGAAGTGACTGCACAGCATACCATGCAGGATTTGCAGTAAACTCTAATGTGTATTTATGGTTTACAAGTGTGGTTGAATTATTATTCTGATTAATAAATTTTTCGAAATTAAAAGTTTTGGTTTGATTGCTTCTTATTGGCAATGGCATTGATTCTGTAACTAACATTCTGTTTGTAAGTACGGGCAAGGGAGCTTCTTCGCCATCAGAAAAATCTCCTGATTTGGCAACCACTCTGTAAGTAACAGCTTGTATGCCAAATGGAATTTCAATTTCCCATGTTAATGGAGCGCTTTGCCCTTTTGCATTGGTAAACGGAATTTGTGCAACAGATTTTAATAACTGAGCTGTAATATCTTTTCCTGATAAAGGATCAGAGAATTTTATTTCTGCAGCGCCTTCTAATTTTTTATCTGAAAGATTAGAAATTTTTGCAGAGAAAGTCATTTTATCTCCTTCGCGAAAAAATCTTGGCGGGTTGCATTGCACCATCAGATCTTTTTGCGTTACTAATTCTTTTACAATTTGCCCGTACTTAAGATCTTTTGTGTGCGCAAGGCCCATCATTTTCCATTTGGTCAACGACTCGGGAACTGTGAATTTAATGATGATCTCACCTTTTTCATTGGTTTGCAATTGCGGAAAGAAAAATGCTGTTTCAGAAAAATTACTTCTTGCTTTAACTTCTCCCATATTTTTTCCTTCGCCTCCAGTTTTTCCTGCTGTGGGAGTAGTGGTGGCAAGAACTCCACCCACTTCACCTGACTCGGTTGATATCTCGTCAACGTTTTTATCAGCACCACCGCTCATGCCCGGTGCAGCAGGCGAAGCTTTACTCGCTGTTTTTTTACTATTGCTATGTCTGCTGATGTTATTTTTTTCCTCCCTGATATCATCACCATCCATAGATTCAGCCATCGGGGAAATTCCATCGTCAGGAGAATCGTAATAACCTCTTCTGTAATTGTAAGAATAAAAGCTAAGTCCGAAATAATTTAAACGATCGTAATAACGATTAGGCGCATAATGATAAGAACGCCCTTCATACCGGTATTCAGAGGAATTTACATTGCCTGCAACATAACCTGTAAAGTAGTAGCGGTTGTAGTAATAATTATAAATATTAAAATTCCAGCTGTTAGGCGCAAAGGCATCTAAAGAAGCATCGTACATAGTTGCCAGCATTTCTGCCATCTGCTTTTCTTTTTTTCTGTCTTTGATAA
>JACMLS010000471.1 GCA_014379485.1 Bacteroidia bacterium
AAAGACATCGGAACTGTTGCTTTAATTTTAATCATTGCCAATTTTGCATTCTCGTATTTTGGCTTAACCAAAATTTCTTTTTTTGAGAAATATAAATTTGAAGTTGATAAAATTCTGATCAACAAAGAATATTACAGATTAATTACGTCCGGATTTTTACATGTTAGCTGGGTGCACCTCATTTTTAACATGATGAGTTTGTATGCTTTTAGCGGACTTCTTGAATTTGAGATTGGCTGGCTGAATTTTACATTGATTTATTTTGCAAGTTTAATTGGCGGAGATCTGCTGGCGCTGTTTGTTCACAGAAATCACGGAGACTACAGCGCTGTTGGTGCATCTGGCGCGGTATGCGGAATTATTTTTGCTTCTATTGCATTATTTCCGGGAATGGGAGTTGGTTTTTTCGGTCTTCCGCTTTCAATACCCAGCTGGCTGTACGGAATTGCTTTCGTTGCAATTTCCATTTACGGAATAAAATCCGCCAAAAGTAATATTGGCCACGAAGCACATTTAGGCGGCGCGCTTGTGGGAATGTTAGTGGCACTGGCTTTGCATCCGTACGCCTTATTAGAAAACTATCTTACAATTCTTATCATTTCAATCCCAACCATTGCATTTATTGTCATCATACTATTAAAGCCACACGTTCTACTTATCAATACTAATTTTTTCAGGAAGCAACCTAAAAATTACACCATTGATCATAAATACAACGAAAAAAAACTAAACAAACAACAAGAGCTTGATAGATTACTTGATAAAATAAGCAGCAAGGGAATTGACAGTTTATCTTCAAAAGAAAAAGAGAAACTAAAAGAGTATTCAAAATAAATGATATTTTAAATAACTTCCGCAAAGAGCGTACAACAAATATCTGTTTATACGCTTATCGAGATCAAACCATCCGGAGTTTTTGCGCACGCTTGTTCTACTAATTTTCCGTACATTAGTTTCGAAATCACAACCACCCTTTTTTACAATTGACATTTTACAATTTACAATATTAATCAAGCTTTTTCTATGGACGAACTTATAATGGTAGAAACCACCGAAAGCCCCGGAATCCATTTCAACCCGGTAACAGGAGTACTGAAAATTTCGGGCAGGGCAATTGCCAACGACATTAATGTATTGTATAAACCTTTGGATGCCTGGCTGGACGAATACCTGCAACAACCACAGGAAATCACAACCATTGAGCTGAGGCTGGACTATGTTAACTCTATGTTTAATAAATTACTTTTTGTTTTTCTTGAAAAAAGTAAATCTGTAACTGCTAAAAAAAAGAAATTGGTCATTAAATGGTTTCACCTTCCCGAAGATGAAGACAGTGTTGAAGACGCTAACCGCATCTCAAAGATCATTAACGTGCAAATTGATAAAATAGAATACGAGTAAAACATCCGTTTTCGTTTTCAAAAATCACCTCTGTATAATTGAAAAAACTTCTGATATATTTTATTTTTTTTAGCCTGGCAATTTCTGCCCAGCAAACCCAAACAGATTCTCTGCGCACGGTTTTGAACGCAACCAGGGTAGATAGTTCTAAAGTTCAGCTCCTCCACGAGATCTATATGATAACAGATTCGGTCAACTATTCAATGCAGGGACTTGAACTGGCAAAAAAAATAAATTATAAAAAAGGAGTTGCGCTTTCTTTACTTGATATTGGCAGGCATTATTATTTTGACGGCAAAGGAGACCTGGCCCTGTCTTACCTTATACAGGCAATAAAAATTGCAGAAGAGAACGGACAGAAAAAATTATTAGTCAGCGCTTTCAGATACGTTGGTTTTGTTTACAGGCCACACGATCCGTTTACAGCCGAAGATTATTATAAAAAGAGTTTAAAAATTGCAGAAGAGATCAAAGACGAAATGTCGGCATCTTACGCTTTAAGTGCCATCGGAAATATTTACGAAGGAATTTACGAAGGTGCATCTGCAAACAATAAAAAAGCGCTCGGCTATTATCTCAGAAGTCTTGAAATACGCGAAAAAAAAGGCTCTTATGCAGAGATCGCATCTTCATTAAACGAAACCTCGCGTATGTACGATCTGTTGGGAGAATATGACAAAGGACTTAAACTGAGACACAGGGGTCTGGAAATCGCTGAAAAATCTGAAAGCACAGAGAACATTATTTATTTGTGTAACGTACTTGGCAACGATTACAGTTTACGTTTGCATGAATATAAAAAAGGACTTGAATACCAGTTAAGAGCATTTACAATTGCAGAAACGCAGAAAAATAATTTTGAAGTGAGGTACGATATTGCAAAAGGAATTGCTTATTCGTATTACTCCTTAGGCGATTTTAAAAGATCTAACGATTATTACCAGCGGTGCATAATCCTTAACGATTCCATAAAAGGAAGAAGAAATGCTTATGACTATAATCTTTCGGGAATTAAACACGGATTGGAAAAAGAACTGGAAAAACAAAAATCACTTTTAATGCAGGCAGAGATTCAGAAAGGAAAAGCTGAGGCAGCCAGGCAAACCATTTTACGAAATGCCTTTCTGATAGGGTTTTCATTGGTTCTTATTCTGGCCATTATCATTTTCAGAGGTTATAGACAAAAACAAAGATCTCACAGAGAGTTAGACCTGAAAAATAAAAAAATTGAGGTCGCCTATAAAACCCTTGCCATAAGTGAGAAAAATTTTAAACAGATCACAGAAACCATAACAGATGTATTTTATTTATACAACATTTTAGAAAAAAAATACGAATACGTAAGTCCGAACTGCGAAGCTATGCTTGGCCTTAGCACCGCATATTTTTACGAAGGAAAATCAACAAAAGCAATTGTTTTTAAAGATGACCTGCCACTTGTAATAGAAGCCAACGTAAAAATAGATGCCGGAATTTCATATGATATTGAATACCGCATACTTGTAAACGAACAAATAAAATGGATCGCAGAAAAATCTTCTCCCATTTTTGAGAACGGTATTCTTGTAAGAAATTCAGGCATCTGTCGCGATATTACACAAAGAAAAAACGACCAAGAATTACTTTATA
>JACMLS010000004.1 GCA_014379485.1 Bacteroidia bacterium
GCGCTCACGCTCTCGCCGATGATGTCCTCAAAGCTTTTGCGCGAAGGGGATGCGGTGAATTTAGAGTTTGATATGATTGGGAAGTACATTCACAGAAGAAATGAATTATTGAATCAATAGCCATCTCTTTGGATATCCTTTAAATTTTTACTTTTGAACTCCCGCATTATTAGTCTCGTTGCAAGCAATCAATTAACTATTCTCGTAATTTTTTGGCTCATTGTCCAATCAGGGCTGTTTTATGCTTATGGCATTGATGCGACTTTAGAAAGCCTTAAATACATTGGCGCTGCTGAAGAGTTATTAAAAAACGGGCGCCTGCCTGAAACCCGCTACTTTTTTTACCTGACCACAACATTGATTATTGCGTTTTGCCTTAAAACAGGGTTAGGCTTTGGTGGCGTAGTGCTTATTCAACTGGCATTAAATTTTTTCGCTACCGTCACATTTTTTAAAGCGCTTAAACATATACAACAAAAAAAGCTAACTGCTTTCCTGACTGTTTTTTTGCTGATAAGTTTTTTACCGTATCAAACCTGGAACTTTTTTCTGTACACCGAATCTGTTTTTTATAGCTCCGCGTTATTGTTTTTTGCCAGTTGCCTCCGCTACAAAGAGGTAACAAAAAAAAATCTTCTGCTGCAAATTTTTTTTCTTGGCCTTACTATTATTTCGCGGCCGCTGGGTATTATTTTTTTACCCTGCTGGCTTTTATTTATCGCTCAAAAGAAACGTATAAAGCCAGCCATTCTTGCTGCCACATTTTTTGTAGCGATGGTGCTTGCAGTTATTATCGTTAATACAATCATGGGTAATATCAGTGACTGGCAAATTTTAAAGTCTGCCGAATACGGTTATATCATTTGCGACATACCTGCCGGAGCAAGAATAGATCTGACGTATTTAAAAGATCATTCACCATTTACCCAATTAGCTTTATTTCTTACTCAGCATCCTGACGCTTTTTTTAGCTTGTGTTTTAAACGGTTGCAGGCATTTTTTCTGCTTAACAGAAGTTATTATAGCAAGCCGCATAATATTTATCTTCTTTTTTATGCGGCGTTATTTATTATTCCTCTTTTGCTGAATCTTATTTTTTTTCTAAGGCGGCTACCGAACAGAACTCTTTATAATTTTTGCTTGTTCATTGTTGGAGGCTTTAGTCTTGCTATCGCTTTGCAGTGCGACGATTACCATAACCGTTTTCATCACACTATTGTGCCGGTTTTCCTCTTTAGTGGTGTTTTTCTTTTGCTGGAAAAAAGGGCTGCCCTTACGAATAAGAGCAGATGAAATTTTTACAACTGATGACCAATTCATCTGCGTGTAGCCGGGTTTGCACACTGCCCCTACTTACTGCTTCTAACATAAGGGAACAACAAAAAAGACATATCGTACAAACTGAAAGAATTGCCGGAGAGTAAGAATAATCACGGGCCTCTTGCAGAAAACAAGTTGAACTTATTTTTCGTTCGTTGTTGTATGCTTTACTATTATTTCCGGACGCGGGGTATTTACGGAACGCCTGGCGAACCGCTCTTTTAGTTTTAAAAAGTAGATCTCGAAATAATGATACGAAAGGCCGCCAAAAAGAACAGAAATTGCCAGAGTGAGAACACATAACAAAATAGTCACGGAAAAACTGCTTTCACCTTTAAA
>JACMLS010000472.1 GCA_014379485.1 Bacteroidia bacterium
AAATATTCTGCGTTATCGCGTATAATTGCGGCGTTTTGCATGGCAATGGTATAATTTTCTGAGCCAATTGCTCCTGCTAGTTTGGGACAAATGATTGTGGCAGATTGCATCAGCAGATTCGCCATTGCTTCGTCATAATCTTCTTCTTTACTTTTTGGCTGCATAGAAGCAACCAGCGCTTCGGTCATTCTGTAAACCTCTTCGGCTTGTTTGTAAACAGGATGTCCTGTAATTTTATTCTGCCGCTCTTTTCTTTCCTTTTCAAAATCGCGCTTATCTTCTTCAGAAGGTTCTTCGCTATCAAATTCATCCATAAATTCATTTTCTTCCTCACCATCTCCATCCTCTTCATCTCCATCCTCTTCATCTCCAAAAAAATCATCCGGTAAATTATCATCTTCCGGCGGATCGTTGTTGTCTTTCTTTGCCATTTTCCTGATTTTAAATTTCTGAATACAAAGAAAAAAGAAATTTTCTGAAATCCGCTTCTTTCAGAGTAAATTATTAAGCTGAATCTTAAAAAGTCTTTTCAGTTTTTAAATCCACAAAGAGGTTTTCGCATACCAATTGGACGCATTAAATAGTTCAATTGTAATAGTAATACCAAGTGCTTTTCTGGAAAAAACCGCAAACTAAATTCCCATCTCTTTAGCGTGGCGCGAAGACTTCTGTGGATTCCATGGGTCTTCGTAAGACTTTTTAAGAAAGATCTCCTGGATGTAGGCTATACTTCTTACAATGCGCAAATAATATCCATTATAAATTACCATTAAAGGTAAGTACGGAATAAAATAATACATGGGCACATTTTTACGGATGCGGAACGGAGAGAACAGAATGTACTTTAAAAAATTTGCCGCGGTGTAAAGTAAAATATTAAAGGGAATTATAAAACGAAGTAAAGAAGCGTAATTGAGCAACATATCAATAATGTATACAAACCATTTAATATTTAAAACGAGGTTGTAAGTAATGTTCTCTGCAAAAGAAATAAAATTGCCCCAGCGAAAAGATTGGTTGGGATAAAAAACATCGCGGTGTTTTCTTAAACGGAAACGAATGAGGGATTTGTCCCAGCGCAAACGTTGTTTTATTAAACGTTTAAAATCTTTTGGAACGGAGGTCTGGCAAACGGCTTCGGGTTCGAACCAGATCTTGTAACCAAGCTTTCTGATCTTAACAGTAATGTCTCCGTCTAACCCGGGACCAATGTCCCAGGCGCCAACCTGCGTTAAAATATCTTTTTTAAATGCTCCAAACGCGCCTGAAATTACTCTGTAAATTCCCAGGTAAGAACTGGTAATTCTTCCAATAGAAATGGTATCAGAATACTCAATGGCCTGTAAAGTAGCGCACAAACTTTGCTTGTAATTTCTAACCATTACATTTCCTCCAACAGCACCGATCTTTTCATCCATATAAAACGGAATAAGAATTTTTTCTATTGCATCATTATCATAAGAGCAATCTGCATCCAAATGAATAATAAATTTTCCGCGCGAATAACGAAAACCTAAATTGGCGGCAGAAGCTTTTCCGCCCCGCACTTCGTTACGTATGAACATATCAATAAAACCATGTTTCTGCAGACTTTTGCAGATCATTTCTGTTTCATCATCAGAGCCATCATCAATTACCAAAAACTCAAAATTCTTATACGATTGCTCGCGCATACTCATGGCGAGTTTGTAAATATGCTCTCCCTCATTTTTTCCGGGAACAATAATAGAGACCATTGGAAAATCCAGGAACAATTGTGTGCGCGCTTCTTCTAATTTAAGTTTACGCGTATTTTTACCAATACGCCAGATAATAAGCGTTGTGATCTCTAAAAGGAAAAATCTTACAAATTCAAAAAAGAAAAAAAACCAGAAAATACGAACCAGTTTTAAAGGGCCTACAGAGGCGAGATAACCGAGAAAACTGTCTATTGATTCTATCACGTTGTTCGTTAATTCGTTAGTCGTTGTTCGTTAGTTGTTGTTCGTTAGTTGTTGTTCGTTAGTTGTTGTTCGTTAGTTGTTG
>JACMLS010000473.1 GCA_014379485.1 Bacteroidia bacterium
ATACGTAAGTTTTCCCTTTATCAGTTATATAAAAAAATAAATTTTATAAACAATTAATCAAAATTTCCGGCTTCGGACGGGGTTTTTCCGGAGCAATTCATTTTTCAGGTTTTCCATTTTTCCCGAAGAATTTCAAAGCATTAAGATAGTGTTTCGGGCCGTAAAAGTAAAACGTAAATTGAAAAAACAACCATTAAGTTAAAATTAAATTATAATTTTCTTAAAGCACTTATTTTTCGACCAATTATCGTTTTAGTTGCTGACAGAATTTTTTCTGCCAGCATTACTACAGAAAAAACTATAATCTGTCAGCTGTTTTTCATTTGTGTTTTTACCCAATGTAGTTCTCTTGCAACTAATTATTTAGAATTATTCTAAATACCTGTTTTGTGGTATTGCTACTAGTTTTTAGCGGTATACTTTTGTAACAGAAAATTAATCTAACCCCGTTACTTGTACAAGTCCGAACGAATTAGTGTAATAATTGCCGACACCGCATTTATAATCAGGAAGGGCTTGCGAACATTAGTGCAGGAAAATTCTGCATTCGAATATATTACTGAGGTAGCAGATTCAGAAAGCTTACATGTTGCATTAAAACAACATCATCCCAATGTTTTAATTGTAGACCATTGTTGCGACGATTGTTTTTCATTGAATGTGATCCGTGAAATAAAAAAAGAATATCCTGATATAAATATCCTGGTGATCTCGCACGAAAAAACAGCCGAAGAAATAAAAAAGATCATTGGCATTGGAATTAAAAATTATTTATTAAAAGATTGCGACGAGCAGGAGATAACAGATGCTATAACCTGTTGTGCGAAAGGAGTTAAATATTTTTGCGGACAGATCATTGATGTGCTTTTAGAAAAAGAAATCTCAGTAAAAGAGCATTGTGCAACCGGCGGTATAACTGAGCGCGAATCAGAAATAATAAAACAATTTGTTTCAGGCAAGCGCTCAAAAGAAATAGCTGCGCTTCTGCACATAAGCCCTTTCACTGTTAATACTCACAAAAAAAATATCTATAAAAAATTAGGCATCACCAATAATTATGAATTGGCGCAGTATGCAATTAAAACAGGCTTGCTGAAATAGCAACTACCTGTTTTTAATTACTTACTCCTACTCCGTTCAGGGTATTCGCCTCCGCTTAATTAAGTAGTAAAAATTACTCTCCTTATTGTATTGCGCCGGATTCTATTCAGCCGCATCTTTGCTGAAAATTATTTAGAATCATTCTAAAATCAATAAAAACAAAAGAGATGAAAAAAATTTTACTTCCATTATTAATTGCTTCGGCATTTACAACCGGAACAAAAGCACAATCAGTTATTGATACTGTTTCAATAGGCGCAGGTTATGCAAACCAAACATGGTACAGTTTGCAAAATGACAACCAGGGCAGCGCTCCAAAAAACAACTGGGATCTTGCTTTTGATGTTTCAAACTTTGGCTCGTCCATTCACATTAATTCCATTACCGGAACCATGCTATGGAAATATCCTGTTGCAGATACTGCCGGATGGGTAACATTAGATACAACAGGCCTTTCTACATGGCCTGCTCTTTACAATAGCGATACATCATGGATAGCAGGAGCATTTGACAAAGGAATGGTATTAAGCAATCCTTATGATTTAGGATGGGGAGTTTACAGTCCAACAACACATATTGTAACAGGCGATTCTGTTTACGTGATAAAACTTGCAAGCGGTGTGTATAAAAAATTATGGATAGAAAATTTAGCAGGAAGCGCTTATTCATTCAGGTATTCAGATCTCAACAACACAAACCTGCAAACTGTTTCGTTATCAAAACCAACTTACAGCGGAAAAAATTTCGGGTACTATTCCATTCAGACAAATACTGCGCTTGATCGTGAACCTGTTTCTGCGAATTGGGATCTTGTTTTTACACAATACACAACCTTCATTCCTACTGCATACACTGTTTCAGGCATATTGCATAACAAAGGCGTTAAAGTTGCGCAGGTAAAACCAATTGCCAATCCAACAACTTATACCAATTGGTCTGCCCACACTTTTAATACAGAGATCAATGAAATTGGTTATGACTGGAAAGTTTTTACCGGATCATTTGTGATTGAAGATTCGCTCGTATATTTTGTGCAAACAAACGCCGGAGACATCTGGAAAGTTATTCCAACCGGTTTTGGCGGAGGTTCAACAGGTAATTATATGTTCTCTAAAGAAAAATTAAGCTCAACTGGCCTTAACGATGAAACAGGAAATCTGACTGCTCTTTTATCTGTGTATCCGAATCCTTCAACCAACGGAAACACTACTATAGTGTATGATTTTGAAAACCAGGTTTCTTCTGCGGTGTTAAACGTTTATGATCTGTCAGGAAAAAATATTTATTCTGAAAAACTAACTGCCGGAACAGGATTGCATACTTATAACCTGAATACATCAACGCTCACTGCGGGAATGTACTTTATAACAATTGATTTTGATGGAAAAAAAATTCAGCAAAAATTAATCATTCAATAATTATTTATTCAAAAAAAGGAGTTAAAAATAAAAACCGCTTCCGCAGCGTTACAGCGGCTAAGACATGAAAAAAATAATTTGCACAGCTACACTATTACTTTTTGCAGTTTCAACTTTTGCACAGCAAAAACCAAAACCGCTTGCAACTTCTGCTGCACCTCAACAAGATAAAGAAGCAATTAAATCAATGGCCGGCATTTACAAAGTAAGTTTTGATTTTGCCGAAACCTTTTCTTCTGATACCGGTTACAAATACCATGACAGGAAGCGTGAATGGGGAATTGAATATGTTTTTCTTGTGGAAGAAACAGAAAAGAAAATTTCTCTGCAACATTTACTTATTGTAAACGACACCATGATTGTAAAACACTGGAGGCAGGACTGGGTGTATGAAAACACAGAGCTTTATGGTTATTACAAAGACAATCAATGGATAAAAACAGTTTTGAAACCGGAGCAGGTTAAAGGGCAATGGACGCAGAAAGTTTATCAGGTAGATGACAGCCCGCGTTACGAAGCAAGCGGAACATGGTTGCATGCTGATGGAAAACATTTTTGGGAAGGCACCTGCGACGCGCCACTGCCCAGAAGAGAGTTTACAGTTCGCAGCGATTATAACGTAATGCGCAGACACAGCCGCATGGAAATAAACTCTGATGGCTGGGCCCTTATACAGGACAACGAAAAAATACTTCGACAAAACGGCATTGACAAAACGCTCTGCTGGGAAAAAGGGATAGAAAAATTTACCAAAGGCGCTTACAATGCACAACCCGCAATAAGCTGGTGGAACAAGAACACCGCATATTGGGCAGACGTAAGAACTGTATGGAATGCTGTCTACACACAAAAAACAGAAATAAAAATTACAAAAAAAGTTGACAACAAAATTTTATACGAGCAGCTTTTTAAAATGGGAGATGATTATTCAAAAGCAGGCACATACAATTCAGATGAAGCAAAAGCAAGCATAAAAAAAACAATTGAACTATATCTGGCTAAAATTTAACCTGTAAAATCATTCTGCAATGGCACAAAACAAAAACAAAACGGGAATAAAAAAGAAAACGGATGAGCTGGAAGAAAAAAAACAGGAAGCAAGAATAAAAATATTCTTCCAGGCGCTTGATGTTAAACGGGACAGTAATATGACCAGGATCTATTCTGCTTTTCAATCAATAAAAAACGCTTAGCTGAAAATGATGAATGGTATTTTTATCAGCAAATGGTAAACAGGTATATACTTACACTCATTTTACTTGCCGGATCGGTGACTGTATCTTTTTGCCAGACAGTAACAGTTTTATTTGCCGACGATAAACAACCCGTTCCGTTTGCTCATATTTTTTGCAAAGATCTTAAAACTTTTACAGAACAGGTTTACCTTTCAGATACAGCGGGTAATGTAATAGTAGATCAAAACTCTTTTCCTACAGGTAAATTACAGGTTTCAATTTCTTTTATGGGTTATAAAAAAATAACAGACACAATTACAGGAGTCCAAAACAAAACCTATTACCTTGAATCAGAAAATATAAGCCTGAACGAGGTGGTTGTAACAGCACAATACGCACCGGGCAGCGCAGACAAATCAGTACACAAAGTAAAAATTATCGATAGCAAAAAAATTGAAGCGATGGGCGCACAAAACCTGCGCGATGTATTGACAAATGAAATGAATATCCGCATCTCTCAAGACAATGTTTTAGGAAGCAGTATGAGTTTACAAGGTGTGTCAGGCCAAAACGTAAAAATTCTGATTGATGGAATTCCTGTAACAGGCCGCTTAAACGGTAACATAGATATTTCGCAAAT
>JACMLS010000474.1 GCA_014379485.1 Bacteroidia bacterium
AAAGATGTTTTTTCTTTTGATGCAAGTACTACAGTAAAAGCAGGTTTGTTTATTGATGGGAAACTTGCCGGGCGAATTATGAAAAAAGATTTTATTAAAAACATGGCCAGCGGAAGAAAAGTAGATTTCAACAGAAAACCTTCTGAAAAATTCAACAAGAATGGCTCTTTTACTTTGGTGAATGGTGTTTTGGAATCTGCCTCTTTGCGAAAAGATAATTGTTTGGGATGGATGAACGACGACGCAAATTTTACAGTTGACCTGGGCACATCTCAAAACGTAAAAAAAGTTACTTTATATTGTATGCAGGAAGGAATTGATTTTATTATATTGCCAAAATCTGTAACCGTATATTACTCTGGCGACGATGGTAAATTTACAATGGCAGGCAAAACAAAATTTTCTTACAGCGGCGAAGACTATGTAAAAATAGAAGTGACCTTTGATAGTTTTAACGCACGTTATGTAAAACTGCGGGCAGACAATCCCGGAAAAGTTACTGCTGGTAAAGTAAGCCACAATAAAGATTTTTGGTTGCTGCTTGATGAGGTGGTGATTGAGTAATTCGGTGATTTGATTGGAACAGAAATTTAATTTTTATTCACCATCTTCATCCGCCTTAAATGACTATCAATATATTTTTCATGCGTTAACAAAGCTCTTTGTATTCTTCCGGCGTAATTAATACTGTCGATTACTTCTTTGTTTTTTTCGTGCAGTTTTTCAAAAGCCTGGTCTACAACAATTTTTTGCTCCTCAATAATTTTTTTCTGCTTGCTGGTAACGCGAAAACGGTTGATCACAAATACTAAACCGCTCAAAACAATCAACAGCCCAACGACTAACGAATAACGTTGAAATTTTTCCTGTTTAAGCGAAGCGGTTTGCGCAGTAAGCTGAGCATCTTTTACCTTTTGCTCTTCGGCATTCTTAACGCTATCTGCTGCCGTTTTTTTCTCGTACTCATATTTCAATTGAGTTTTTATACTTGCTTTTTTTGTTTCGGTATTGTTGATACTGTCGCTCATTTTTATCTCAAGCTCAAACATTGCCAACGCTTCTTTAGCATTGTTTTGCTTCTTATAGATCTTTGTGAGCATACGGGCAGCATCTCTAATGTTTTGCGGATAGGCCATTTGCTGTGCAATGTTTAAACTTCGATTCGCGTAGGTCAATGCGGTGCCAGGTTTATCTTGTTGCAGCATTAATGAGGCAAGGTTAATCAAAACGTTTGCAATGTGTTGCTTATCGTTTGTCTCTTCAAGAATTGCTAGACTTTTGGTATAACATTCAAGCGCCTTTTCAAAATTGCCCTTACGTTTATAAACAACGCCAATATTTATGAGCAGCAAGGCAACTCCTTTTTTGTCATTTAACTCTTCAAGAATCTTCATTCCCTGCTGATAATATTCAAGCGCCTTATCAATCTCGTTCTGATTTTTATAAATAAAGCCTATGTTTCCTAAAGTGGAGGCAACTCCTTTTCTGTCTCCAATTTCTTTCCTCATTTTTAAGCTGCGTTCGTAAAAATTTAACGCTGCAGCAACGTCGCCTTGCTCATGATAAATACTTCCAAAATCATTTAACGAATAAGCAATTCCCTCTTTATCATTGATCTCTTCTCTAACCTTTAAACTTTTCTGAAGATACTCAAGCGCCTTTGTAATATCGCCCAGGTTGTGATAAATGGAACTTAAATTGCTAAGTGAAGTTCCCTCTCCGCTTTTGTTATTTGTTTCCATTCGTATTTCAAGGCATTTGTTCATGTAAAAAATTGATCGCGCCGCATCATTTTTTTGTTGCGCCAATACACTTTCGTTATTATATGCATCTGCAAGGTATTCCATAAAAATTCTTTTCTGCACAGGATCTGAAATCGAAATATTTCTCTGTGCAATCTGCAATAACTGTTCATTGTAAACACTGCCTGCCTTCGAAAAAATATCTGCTTCGATCAAAGCCTCCAGAATATTGCATCGGGTACTATCCTGTTTAGCATTTACGAGCGCCAGTTTAAGTGAGTCTGTGGCATTGATCTGTGAAGACATTCTTATGCTATTAAACATAAGAAGAAACAGAAATAAGAATATTTTTTTAAAATGCCTTATCATTTTTGCAGGTTGCAGGCCGCTACAAAGTTTTTTCCGCACCATCTGCCTGTTAAAAATTTCATTGAAAGAAATTTAATGCCTGTGATTAAAATACCGGAATTCATAATGCATTCCATTGATTGTGCCCTCAAGCGTCATGGCGGGATTGGTCATTCTGATAATTTTTAACTCCACATTTTTATTGCGGAAAGGATTACAGAGTGGTGGTACACCATATTGTTCAATATCTGTAATCTTAATATCGTTTTTATCATTGGTAAAAGACCATGTACCTGAAGAAGTGGGGCCAATTAAAAAATTTCCGGCATCTGTTGTTTTAGC
>JACMLS010000475.1 GCA_014379485.1 Bacteroidia bacterium
AAACAACGTGTAATGATTGCAATGGCCATGAGCTGCAATCCTAACATTCTTATTGCCGATGAACCGACTACAGCCTTAGATGTTACCGTACAAAAAACAATTTTAGATCTGATGCTGAAACTGCAGCGCGAAGATGAAATGGGAATTATGTTCATTACCCACGATCTTGGCGTTATTGCAGAGCTGGCAGATTCTGTTTTGGTAATGTACAAAGGCAAAATTGTTGAGCAGGGGCCGGTGATGGATATTTTCAGAAATCCAAAACATCCTTATACAAAAGGTTTGTTAGCCTGCCGTCCGCCATTAGAAAAACGCTTGCATTTTCTTCCTACCGTAAGCGATTTTATGAGCACCGATGCGGAAGGAAATGTTGTTGAAAGCGCAAAAAGTGTGAAAGAAGCAGTTGAAAGTGTAATTGTTACTCCTGAAGAACGCATTGCACAACACGATGAATTGTACAAGCGTTCAAAAATACTTGAACTCAGAAATATTAAAACTTATTTTCCATTAGGCAAAAGCATGTTTGGCAAAACAACATCTTTTGTAAAAGCGGTTGACGATGTTTCTTTTGATGTGTACGAAGGAGAAACACTTGGATTGGTAGGAGAATCAGGTTGCGGAAAAACAACTATAGGAAAAACTATTTTGCGTTTGATAGAACCAACCGGAGGACTCATTACTTTTCGCGGACAGGAAATTACACAATTGAACAATCATGATATGCGCGGTTTACGCAGGCACATGCAAATTATTTTTCAGGATCCTTACTCTTCGCTTAACCCGCGTATAACTATTGGCGATGCGATCATGGAACCTATGCAGGTGCACAACATCATGAAAAATGACAGGCAACGCAAAGAAAAAGTAATGGCTTTGCTGCAAAGAGTAAATTTAACCGAAGCACAATTTTACCGGTATCCTCACGAATTTTCGGGCGGACAAAGACAACGAATCTGTATTGCACGCGCACTGGCACTTGAGCCTCAATTTATTATTTGCGATGAAATGGTTTCTGCGCTCGACGTTTCCGTGCAGGCGCAGGTGCTCAATCTTCTCAACGAATTAAAAAAAGAATTCAAATTCACTTACGTTTTTATTTCTCACGATCTTTCTGTTGTAAAATTCATGAGCGATAGAATGGTGGTAATGGAAAACGGAAAAATTGTAGAGATGGGCAATGCGGATGATATTTGCCTTAACCCGCAAAAAGAATACACCAAAACGCTTATTGACAGTATTCCGAAAGGAAGGCTTGAAGATATACAGGCAAGCATTGATAAAAAGATCAGTCTTTCGCAAGCATTGAGTATGGCCAATCAATAAGGTGATTTTTTCAGGTTTTTCGAATTCTTTCTTCTACGGTTTTATTGTGGAAATCTTTTCATTTTCGGATTTTAAGACTGCACGAAAAATCTCGCTTTAAAAAAAATTACTGTTACATTTTACAAACCCTTCCCTTGAACATCTTTCCATTTTCATAATAGCGAATAATGATCATGTAAGTTCCTTTTGAAAGAGAAGAAATATCCAAACCGTACAAATTCATTCCGGCAATACTATTTATTTTCTGTTGCATTAAAATTTTTCCCTGACCGTCCACCAGATCAACCACACACTCTTCATTTTCTCCTTTCCATTGCACATTTACAAAATCAGCAGCCGGATTTGGAAAAATGAGCAAAGCGTCTTTTTCGTTTTTGTTGGAGAGCACTATCGCGTTGCTTATTTTCTTTAGGCCCGTAGAGGAATATAATTTTATCC
>JACMLS010000476.1 GCA_014379485.1 Bacteroidia bacterium
GAAATGAATAAAACGCTTGCACCTTACGAGCAAATAAAAAAACAAGAACTCCTCTCAGAACCCTGGACCATTGACGCCGGAGAAATGACACCGAAACTGAGTATGAAAAGAAAAGTGATCGCTAAAAAACACGAAGACTTGATTAAGAAGATCTTTGCTTCGGCCGGTGGAGATTGATTTTTTTAAAACAGAATCTCCAGTTGCGCAATCAGGCAACTAAGAATAAAAACAAAGTCACATTTTAATTACAGCAATTTTTCGACGAGCGGTATTTGCTGTGATCGTAAAAAAGAATAGTTTAGTTCTAAAGAGCAATCCATTGCGTTTAGTTTTTAAATTTCAAGTGTTTATTTTACATCAGATTTTTACAATTTAAAAGTAATTCAAATGAAAAAAATATTTCTTCTCACAGCTTTATTTATTAGCCAAACTAATTTTGGACAGGGCTTTGGAATAACTGCAGTTAATTGGCCGGTGCCGGTTGGAGGAACAATAAATGGCGGCGTTAATTTAGGATACTGGCTCACATCAGCAGTTGCGGCTTCTTCTTACGATATCACTTCTATGAACTGGCAAGTGTTAGACATTAACGGAGACAACAAAGCCGACCTTGTGATCACTTCAGAAAAAATGCCGAATGGAGATGTAACGGTCTACAATCCCACCAACAATCCTTACTGGAAAGTGTATTTAGGTACCGGCTCTTCTTTTTCTTCTTCGGTAACCAACTGGACTGTTCCTGTTGGTGGTACAATAAATGGTGGAATTAATTTTGGATACCGGGTCGTATCAGCAGCGGCAGCTACTTCATACGACATCAGTTCTCAAAACTGGGAAGTGATGGATGTTAATGGTGACAATAAACCAGATCTTGTTATCACTTCAGAAAAAATGTCGAACGGAGACGTAACGGTTTACAATCCCACCAACAATCCTTATTGGAAAGTGTATTTAAACACAGGCACATCTTTTTCTACAACAGCAACCAACTGGTCAATTCCTGTTGGTGGTACAACAAGTGGTGGAATTAATTTTGGATACCGGGTCGTATCAGCAGTAGCAGCTACTTCATACGACATCAGTTCTCAAAATTGGGAAGTGATGGATGTTAATGGTGACAACAAATCAGATCTTGTGATCACTTCAGAAAAAATGTCGAATGGAGATGTAACGGTGTACAACCCCACCAACAATCCTTATTGGAAAGTGTATTTAAACACGGGCACTTCTATTTCTACAACAGCAAGCAACTGGTCAATTCCTGTAGGGGGTACAACAAGTGGTGGAGTTAATTTTGGATACAGGTTAACGGTTGGCGCTGCTGCCTCATCTTACGATATTGGTTCTCAAAATTGGGTTGTGATGGATATTGACGGTGACAACAAATCTGACCTTGTGATAACTTCAGAAAAAATGTCAAGCGGATCTGTAACAGATTATAACCCTACAAGCAGTCCTTATTGGAAAGTGTATTTAGGTACCGGCTCTTCTTTTTCTACTTCTGTAACCAATTGGGCTGTTCCTTCTGGTGGAACAATCAATGGCGGCGTTAATTTAGGGTATTGGCTCACAGCCGCTACTGCAGCCTCTTCCTATGACATTGGTTCAAAAAACTGGGTGGTGACGGATATGAACGGTGATAATAAGCCAGACCTTGTTATCACATCAGAAAAAATGTCAAATGGATCTGTAACAGATTACAACCCAACAAGCAGTCCTTATTGGAAAGTGTATTTAAATTCATCAACAGTTTCTATTGCAGAAAATAGCAATGTAAAAGATTGGATAGCATATCCAAATCCTTTTCACTCAACTATTACTGTTGTTTCTGATAACACTAAAAATTTCCAGGTAGAAATTTATAACGTGTTGGGCGAAATAGTTTTGGGGTCTCAGTCAATTAACCAGAAAATAGAAATTGATCTTAATAAAGAAACTTCCGGAGTTTACTTTATAAAGATCATTTCAGAGAACGGGGTGGACACAAAAAAGATCATTAAAGAATAAGTAAAGAAATAATCGTAAAGAAGAAATTAAAAAAAGTGCCAGCGTTGTTCCATGGCATTGCGCATTTAAGTGAACGATGAGTTTGGCGAGGTGGAGAAACTTCCTTACGAGCTTGCTGAGGGGGATTAAGCGGCGAATTACAGGGCTTGAAATTCGCAGCAATTCAAAATAACGTCGATCAATACATGAAAAAAATTCCCTTTGTGTTTTCGATGAGTGGTAATCTGCTCTCCGGAAAAAAAGAATAGTTTAGCCTTTGTAAACCACCCACAGTATTTCTTACTTATGAAAAAGAAATACTGTGGGTTTTATTTTTTTTGAAAACACAAATAAAAACACACAATGAAAAAAATTGCAATCATCGTAAACAAGAATTGGGAAACAGAACCTGTATTAGACTCCATGACCAATTCAACCTTCAGGCCGGTACAACTTCCGTTTCCGCAAACACTTAATTCTCCTAAAGACGGTAATAATAAAATGAATGTTCCAAGGGCAGTGTATAATTTAATGACTGGTGCCGTGCCAACGCTGCAGGTTTCAGTTTGGTGCATACAAGACCTTATGTATTTTAATATTCCGCCTGATCCCACAAAGCAAAGCAGTTCCAGCTCCGAAGAAAAATACAGAGTTTTGCCACCGGTATTGGCAGCAGAAAATCCTGACCTTGTAATTGCTGTGGGAACGGCCGGCTCGCCAACCGACATCTCTTTAAACGGTTCTGTTGTAATAGGCGCAAATTTTTTTATTCATGATGGCAATACAAATAATCCGCTGAGTAAACTTAAAAGTAAAGATTTCGGAAAAGTGTTGCCCTCTAATGTAAACAGTAATTTATTTAATTTAATAAGCAACGATTTTAAAAACGCAGTAGAATCTAAATTTATAAAAACGCCGCGCAATCCGGCTGAGCACGCTGTATGTATTGCTTCAAAAGTTTACACCGCATTGAGTTCTGTTAATGTTACCGACTACACAGAATATAATTGGGTTGACCCCGAAGCAATAGCACATTTCAGACAAGTAGAAAAAAAATTGCCCTTTAATTCGTTAGAGACCACGCACGGTGTTATAAAATTAAGTACAACCAAACCCATCATTTTTGTTTCTGCAATAACAGATCAGTTAGAACATTTTGATGTGGAAGTAAACCCAACGCAGAATTACGTGCCAGCCTTTAACGCAGGCATTGTGCTGGGGCAGTTGGTTGTTGCACTTAATGGTTTTGCGCAACAGGGAAATGGTTTTGGGGGGTGATGTTTTTTTGAGTTCGTGTAAGTTTTTTTTAACGCAAAACAAAAAATGAGCAGCATGAAATACATTGTATCGCTAAAGATTTTTTCTTTATTAAGTATTACTTTTTGTTATCCACAGGTAAGAGCAAAAATTCCCGTTGTGTTTCACGTAATCTATTCAACAGAGGAACAAAACAAAGAAGTTTCGGATAGCCTTATTCTTTGCGAACTTAAGGATTTGCAAATGGATTTTTTAAGCCTGAATGCCGACACTCAAAATGTTCCGGCAGAATTCAAAAAAGATTTTGGTCTTCCGCAAATAGAATTTAGAATTGCAACTGTTGACCCTAACGGAAATCCTACTTCTGGTATTGTAAGGGTAAAAACTGTGAAGAAGAATTTTACTTTTTCTGATCAGATTTTCTATGCTGATGCTCTTTGGGACACAAAAAAATATCTGAATGTTTATATTGGTCTTATAAGAAATGGGAAGACAGAAGGTTATACTGATAACCCGGAGCCATGGAACACTCCGCTAAAAGATGCTATTGGCCTTAGTTACAATGCTGGTATTGGCAAGCACAGCAGGCTTTTAACTCACGAAACCGGTCATTGGTTGGGACTTTTACACATATTTAATAAGAATTTATTTGGAAAATGTCTTGATGATGGCATTCCAGATACGCCATTACAGGGCCGTGCTACCGGAACAAACAATTGTCCAACTCATCCGGCAAGTCAATGCAACCATGCAACTATGTTTATGAATTTTATGGACTACTCTAAATGTAGGGTAATGTTTACAAAAGAGCAGGTAAAAAAAATGCATGATGTTTTGGATAAAGACAGAAAAGAATTTTTGACGCTGCAGTAAAAGAAATACAACACTTCATGTACAATAAGTGTACAAACAAAAAACCCCCGCCAATTTTTCATCAGCGGGGGTTTTATTTTCAAATCAAATTTCTCTTCAGTATTTCTACAACTCAATCACCCATTATTATCTCACCACAGTAACATGGCCCACTAAGCTTTTTTTCTCTCCTTTAAAATTGCGGCATTTTATTTTCCATACATACACATCTATTTGCACAAGGTTATCACTCTTGCCTTGTACTTTTCCGTCCCATGCTTTAAAAAAGTCGTCGGTATAAAAGATCATGTTTCCCCAACGGTCGTAGATCCAGAGATCCCAATTATCTAAATCAATACCTTCTCCTTTTGCAAAAAACACATCGTTAACTCCATCTGCATTTGGTGTAAACGCATTGGGAACATAAAGAGAAAAGTTTGGTTCTACTACAACTGTACTATACACATCATCAACACAACCATCTACAGAAGTAACTGTAAGTGTAACAGTATATATTCCTGCATTGCCATAGTTGAAAGATGGATTTTGTTGTGCGCTCGTGTTGCTTAAAGGATCACCAAAATTCCAGGTCCAGTTGGTGATAGTTGCACCATAAGAGAGGTCGGTAAAATAAATGGTAGGATCAAAAATATCTGCAGGTGTTGGTGTAGAAGAAAATGCTGCAGTGGGAACAGGAAATACAGTTATGATATTTGGCGCACTCAAAGTATTTGTACAACCATTAATATCTGTTACAGTAAGATCAGCTCCGTACTGACCTGCATTTGGAAAACAAATTTGTGTAACGCAATTGTTGTTTGAAATTTGTCCGTTAGAAAAAACCCAGTCACAATCAACACTCGCCGGTACGCTTGCGCCTGTAAACGTAACACACAAAGGCGCACAACCACTTGTAGTATCAGGCGTAATGGATAAAACAGGCGTTGGGTTTACAGTTACAATAACGTTGTCTGTTGCATTTTCGCCACAACTTGTAACGGTAACTGTATACGTTGTTGTAATTGCAGGAGAAACCGTTGTGTTGTTTGTAATGGCTCCGCCAGGTGTCCACAAATAAGTATAGCTTCCATCTCCACCGGCAGGTACAGAGGTAAGGTTTGCATTTAGGCCCGCACAAATAGTAACATCTGCACCTGCAACAATTGAAACCGGCGGATATACCAATACGTTTACGTTTGCAGTTGCTGTGCAGGTTCCTACACCTGTAGCAATAACTGTATATACACCGCTCATGTTCTGAACTGCGTTTGGTATGCTTGGATTTTGCACTGCAGAAATATATCCGTTTGGTCCGGTCCAGGCATATGCTGTACCGCCGTTTGCAGTAATATTAATAGTTCCGTTATTACAAACAGGGCTGTTGCTGTTTACAACAAGAACCGGAATTGGATTTATTGTAACGTTGGTAGTTACTGTTGCAGTACAACCCGCTGCGTTGGTAATTGATAAAGTATAAATTCCTGTTGCAGCAGTTGTAACACCAAGTATTGGCGGATTTTGAACAGCAGAATTAAATGCGTTAGGCCCCGTCCATGTATAAGAAGGGCCACCATTACCTGTAAGATTTAAATTAGAGCCAGCGCAAAGCGGGCCGTTATTATTTGCTACAGGAATGGGGTTTGTGTTTACAACAACCGTTACAGTTGCTGTTCCTGTACAACCCAATGCGTCTGTTCCTGTAACAGTATAAGTTCCACTGGCAGCAATTGTTGCTCCTGCAATAGAAGGATTTTGTAAAGCTGATGCAAAAGCGTTTGGTCCTGCCCAGGAATAATTTGTTGCACCGCCAGATGTCAGGTTAAGCGCCTGTGTTTCGCAAACCGGAGAATTGCTTCCGGCAACAACTGCTAAACTTCCGTTTATTACTAAAGTGGTAAGCGCAGCGTTTACACAACCGTTTGCATCTGTAACAGTAACAGTATAAGTTCCGGCATCTGCTAAAATAACAGATGGGATAGATGGATTTTGGACAGCAGAATTAAAACCATTAGGTCCGGTCCAAGAATAACTCACCATACCGTTTGTTGAAGTAAGGTTTAATTGAGTGTTAGGGCAAAGCGGGCCGTTGTTATTTGCAACTACAACAGGTAAGGCATTTACTATAACAACAGTAGTGCCTTGCGCTGTACAACCGTTTCCATCGGTTACAGTTAAAGAATACGTTCCTGCATTAACTGCGGTGGCCGGAGAAATAGTTGGGTTTTGAATTCCTGAAAGAAATCCGTTGGGCCCAGTCCATGCATAAGTTGTAAAACCGTTGTTGGCAGTAAAATTAATTGCCTGGTTTAAACAAACAGGGGCACTGCTTCCGGGATTTGGAACCGGAAGTGGATTGACAACAACGTTTGTTGTGGCCGTTGCAGAACAGGTTCCGATTGAAACGGTAACTGTATAAACACCACTCATTGCAACAGTACTAACTGCTATTGTGGGATTTTGAGTTCCGTTTGCATAAGCAGAAGGCCCGCTCCAGGCATAAGATGTTGCACCATTTGGAGTAGAACTTAAATTTATAGGATCTCCGGCACAATAAGGCCCCGTATTATTTGCAACGGGAACAGGAGCAGGATTTACAGTAACAGTAACAGTTGAAGTGCCAATGCAACCACCAACGTTTGCGGTTACTACATAATTACCACTCATGCCAACAGTAGCGCCTGCAATTGTAGGATTTTGAACTCCGGAAACATATGCATTTGGCCCGGTCCAACTATACGTTGCGCCTGCAACGTTGGTACATGTAAGATTAATTGCTGAGCCAACACAAACTGGGCTGTTACTTCCGGCAACAGGTGCAGGAGTTGCACCGCCTCCTGTTACAGTTACAGTGTTTGTTACAAGGCAACCGTTTGCATCAATAACAGAAACAGTATAAGTACCGGGCGTAAGATTTGTAATTGTACTTCCGCCCGCCACGTTGTTTGTAACGTTACTGTAGCCGGCAGGTCCTGCCCAGGTCCAATCATACGGACTAACAACACCAACGGGCGTTGCACTTGCCTGCCCGTCATTACCCGCACATGTTGCTGCCACCTGCGCCATTATGGGCGGACAGCAAGAACCCATTGCATTAAAAATTGTTGCAGGATCTCCTGCACATCCGGCGTTGCTCCATGAACCGGATTCTCCATCGCCTGAAGTATTAATTGTAACAGAAAGATTTGAACCGGGATTACAGGCATTTGCAGCAGTGAGCGTAAAACAAAAAGTCCATGTGTTTGTACCGGGCGGGCAAGGAATACCTGTGCCAAACGGATCGCAATTGTCACCAAAATTATTTCCGGGATTTCCATCAGCATCCAGATCAATATAAAATCCCTGGCCAAATGTTGCGCCTGTTGCAGTACTTGTGCAGGAGTTAAACCAGGTCCATGCGCCAGATCCTCCAACAGGAGTTGCTCCAACTTGTCCGGATATACCAGACCATCCAGAGCCAAATGCAACCTGCACACCGTGCAACCAGTTTGTATTTATCTGCGTGTAGTTATTTATTGTAAAACAAAAATTCACTACCTGGCCAGGTGTATACATTCCGTTAACAGGTAAGGGATTTGGAGTAAGTACAGAACCAATCATACAATTGTTACAATCCATAGAATTGCTGATAGCCATATTAAAATTTCCTCCGGCACCGGCAGCGTTGCTTGAAACCTGTATGTAATATGTTGTACCAGGCACCATTTGGTTTACAATGAGTGTGGCGTTTCCGCCTGCAGTTCCAACGGTGCAACCACCAACTCCACCACCTAATAAGCCACAGGTACCGGAGTACATTGCAACGTTAGGATTTGCAACTGTGCCAGTAATATTAAGTTGTAACTGGTATCCGGTGGCAACAAAAGTATACCAAACATCGTTTGCCGGAGAAGCCATTGATGCGGATGTTCCGGAGCAGTTGTTCATGAACAAATACGGGTTTGGTGCTGTTGCAGTTGTAAGTGAACCCGCAATGTTTATTGCAGCGCCCACACCTGATGGGCAAGCAGCGGGCGTTGGCAAATTTCCAATGGCCTGCGCCGTGCTGCAATCGTCATTTGCAGGTTGGGCAAAACCAATGATAAAAGAAAAAAACAGGGAGGATAGAATTAAAAGTTTTTTCATTTTTTCTGAGCTTGTTTAACTGTTGGGGTAATACCCGCACCTAAGACCCCGTTAGGAAAAATTTTAAAAAGCGGCATGTTATAAGTAGAAGGAAATTCTTTTTTAAAAGATTCTACATTAACGCTGAATCCTTTTTTCTTTAATTCATTGGCAGAAAAAATTTCTATTTCAAATCCGGTATCGAATTTTAGAACAGTTCTTTTATCCTGTAATCTCCAGTCGTCAAGGTTACTTGCGTTAATGGATTTTATGTAAAACCCCACATCCTTTACACTTCCAAATGAAAGAATGGTAAATTTTTCGTGGTCTTTATTGTTTTGAGAAAATAAAAACACACTGAAAAAACTTAAAAGAATTATTAAGCCGGATTTTTTCATAACAATTATTTGTTTCAGATTATTTCACAACAGTAACATGACCTACGTAAGATTTTTTTTCTCCTTTGTAGGTGTTTAATTTTATTTTCCAAACGTAAACATCTTGCTGCACAATTTCATCGTGGCCGGCAACTCTTCCGTTCCAACCTTTGGTCCACTCATCACTTGTAAAGATCATATTTCCCCAGCGGTCATAGATCCACATCTGGTAATTATCTGTATCAATGCCAAGTCCTTTTGGAAAGAACATATCATTCACATCATCAGCATTAGGAGAAAATGCATTAGGAACATAGATCACAAATTCAGGATCAATGATAACAGGATATGAAATGGAATCAATACAACCATTGATTGTAGTGACAATTAAATTAACGTTGTAAGTTCCGGCATCAGTATAAGTAAAAGATGGGTTTTGCTGAGCAGAAGCGCTGTCCTCAATGTTTCCAAAATTCCAATCCCAGTTACTGATTGTTGCACCTGTGGTTAGATCCGTAAAATCAATTGTAGGATTCAACACCGAGGCGGGTTGAGGTCCGAATGAAAAATCTGCATTTGGAACGGGGTATACAGTAACAAGATTATTATTTGTAAATGTATTTGTACAACCGTTCGTATCAGTTACCAGAACGGTTCCGCCATAAATCCCTGCTACAGTAAAACAAATATTTGGCGCAACCGGATCGCCCGGGGCCCCTGAAAAATTTGTTCCGTCAGGAAATGTCCAGTACGTAGTGTAAACCGGGCAGCCCATTGTGAGCACTGTAAAATCAACACATACCGGCGCGCAACCATTTTGAATGTTGGTTGTTATATTCAAAACCGGTAACGGATTTACAGTTACTACAACTGAGTCTGTCACTGCCGCTGTTCCGCAACCATCAGTAAGTGTTACGGTATAAGTTGTTGTTGTTGCTGGAGAGGCCGTAACGGCAGTTCCTGTACCAGGAGCGGTGCCGCTTGCCCATGTATAAGTAAGCGCGTTATTTCCTCCGTTACCATTTGCAGAAAGATTTGCAGTTTGGCCGGCACAAATA
>JACMLS010000477.1 GCA_014379485.1 Bacteroidia bacterium
ATATCAAATTACTTTGGATTATTCTTTTCTCCTACCTTTGGCCTCATGAAAAAATCAACCGCCGGAATTTTAATTGGTGTTTTAGCCGCACTTCTGCTTACTGGTTTGTTCTTTTATAAAAGAGCTGAGGATGCGCCCATTCGCTACCTTCCGTATTTTGGCGAAAAAAAACCTGTGCCGGGCGATACTGTTTACCATTCCATTCCGGATTTTTCTTTTGTTAATCAGGATGGAAAAACGATTACAAAAGAAAATGTGCGCGGAAAAATTTATGTGGCAGATTATTTTTTTACAACCTGTAAAAGCATTTGCCCTATCATGAAAAAGCAGATGAACCGTGTTTACAAAAATTTTCTGAACGATTCTGAAGTAGTATTTCTTTCGCACACTGTAGATCCTGAAACAGACTCTGTACAAACCATGAAAGAGTTTGCAGCCCGGTTTAATGCCAATTCAAAAAAATGGATGTTCCTTACAGGCGATAAAAAATCGTTGTATGACCTGGCAAGGAAAGGATATTTGATTGAAGCAAGCGAAGGAGATGGCGGGGCCGAAGATTTTATACACACTCAGAATTTTGCCTTGGTAGATAAAGAATTTCATATTCGGGGTTATTATGATGGCACGGATTCTGCTGATGTAAACAGGCTGATCATAGAAATAGACCTTCTGAAAAAAGAATACAAAGCAAAAAGAAATTAAACGGTATGAAAAAGATCATTTTTTTCATTTTCATTTTTATGGGATTCACTTTTTTTATTTTCTCCCAGAAGAAAATAAAAGCGTATAAAATAGATCAGCTTGTAAAACGGATCAGTAATCCCGATACAATTTATGTGGTAAACTTTTGGGCTACCTGGTGCAAACCCTGTGTGGCTGAACTTCCGGAATTTGAAAAACTAAACACTGATTCTGCTAAAACAAAAATAAAGGTCATACTTGTTTCAATGGATTTTAAAGAAGACCTTAAAACAAAACTGAAACCCTTTTTAACCAAAAACAAAATGAAGGCTGAGGTGCTGCTGCTCGATGAAACCGATGCAACCATGTTCATTCCGAAATTGGATGAAAGATGGAGTGGGGCAATACCAGCCACCTTAATTGTACAAGGAAACAAAAGATCTTTCGCCGAAAAAAAACTTGACTATGAAAAATTAGTAGAGTTGATAAAGAGCAGAAAAAAATAGTTCAACTCACTCGTCCTTCGCCCTCGCCCCTTTAACTGATTTCGAACTGCAGTTTGCTTAGACTTCTGTAAAGTCCATCATTCAGTTCAATTAGTTCTGCGTGGGTTCCCACTTCTTTTACCCTTCCTCTTTCAAGCACAATAATTTTATCTGCATTTTTTATGGTAGATAACCTGTGTGCAATTACAATAGAAGTTCTGCCTTCCATTAATTTATCAAGTGCGTCTTGCACAGCTCTTTCAGATTCAGAATCTAAAGAAGAAGTCGCTTCATCCAATATTAATATAGAAGGATTTTTTAAAACCGCTCTTGCAATGGCAATGCGCTGTCTTTGTCCGCCAGACAACTGAATGCCCCTGTCTCCAACAATAGTGTCAAATTTTTGCGGAAAACTTTCTATGAACTCCAACGCATTTGCTTTTCTTGCTGCTTCAATAATTTCGTCCATACTTGCACCGGGCATTCCGTATTCAATATTGCCTTTAATACTTCCGCCAAACAACATTACATCTTGCGGCACTATAGCCATGTTATGTCTTAGTTCTGTAAGCGAATAATCTGTAGATAATTTTTCATCAATATAAATTCCACCCTCAACCGCATCGTAAAACCTTAGCACCAGGCTTGCAATAGTTGATTTGCCCGATCCGCTGGGGCCCACAAGCGCAACAGTCTGTCCTTTTTCTGCAATAAAAGAAACATCTTTTAAAACCTGAAAATCGGGTCGGGTAGGGTAGAAGAAGGACACGTTTTTAAATTCAACCTTGCCTGGAAGTCTTTTATGATTTACTTTTTCGAAAGTTGTATTTATTTCTTCGCCTTTTTCATCCATCAGCTCAAAAATTCTTTCACTCGCACCCATAGCTCTCTGTATAGCGGCGATCTGCTCAGGAAGACCACCAATGCTGGCTGCCAGAAATAAGGATACCATTATAAATTTACCCAGATTATCAGAATTTATTTCACCACCTAAATAAAGAGAAACAATTCTTGCAAAAAGAAAAATTACAGAACCAAATACACAAGTAATTATAAAGGCAAAGAAAATACCCCGCAGGTTGGCATACTTAATTGCAAACTTTTTTATTTCATTCACTGAAAAATCATACCTTTTCATTTCATGCCCCTCGTTTGTAAATGATTTTACATTAGCTATTCCCTGTAAACCTTCTCCAAGTATTACATTAGATTCGGCTACACGGTTTTGCTGCTCGCGCGAATATTTTCTGATTTTCCTTGCAAAAATCACAGTTATGAGGGCAATTATGGGAATAAAAGTTATGAAAGACAAAGCGATTTTTCCTGAACCAAACATAAATAGCATGACCATGCCACCTATTATAATTACCATCATTCGTACAATTTCTGCAAGACTGGTTGTGAATGCTTCGCCGATTACATTAACATCAGTGGCAACCCTACTCGTAATTTCTGAAATAGAGTTTTTTGAATAAAAACCCATAGGCAAACGAATAAGTTTGGTAAAAGTGTCTTTTCTGATGCCAACAAGCATGTTTTCAGAAACCAAAGAAAACATTAAGACCCTTCCGTAAGAAATTACTCCCTGGGCAATCATTACACCAGTAAGTTGTAAACCAACAGCTAATAAATCACCTTGTAAGGTCTCAAGAGTTTTGGTTCTGTTTGCAATAATTCCAATAATTTGTCCGGCGAGAACAGGGAAAAGCAGAGCTATTCCTGCGGTTCCGGCCAAAAAGACCATTCCAAGTAAAAACTTCCATTTATGTGGTCTGATATATCTGAATAACCTGTAAGTCTTCCTGAAATTCTCTAAAGTTAATTTAGCCTTAGGTAATTCCTCGTCATCCTTCGCCTTTAATCTTCCGCCTTTTTTTGCCATTTTTTTAATTTTCCAGCGCAAAAGTACCCTTTTTGTAACGAATTAATAAATCTGTATTCGGTAAACGATCAATAACAGGCGGTCGTTGAACTTTTAACCTTTTACAGGAAACAATTAAATGACAGCAAACATCAAGCGCTTTTCTTTTGTTGGGGCCTGCTTTTCCGCTATACTTTAGCTTTTAAACCTAACTTTAACCTTTAACGATTAACATATAAACAGATAACCAATAACTTTTTACCACCAATTTGCGTATTATTAATTTATCTCTATCTTTGCACCCCGATTTTAAAATTTCAATTTATTTAAATAAAGAATATTATGGTACGTACATTTCAACCCTCGCAACGTAAAAGAAGAAACAAACACGGTTTCCGTAAACGCATGGCCAGTGCAAACGGCCGCAGGGTATTGGCAGCCCGCCGCAAAAGAGGGCGCACCCGTTTAACAGTTTCAACAGACAAACTTCATAAGCGTTAAAACTTAGGTTTTATACCTTTTAATTATTTTCAGGCTCCGATAAATCCGGAGCTTTTTTTATTTCCTTTCCTGATTTCTATAGCCGCCCTTCTGCCTGGTTAGAACCTTCCAAACTAATAACTAAATAACTGACAAAAGATAACTTCCCTTGTTACCCCTTTGTGTTTTGTTTATCATCGGAGATTTAATAAGGTGCTGATTTTTAGCGTCTTATTCTGTATTTCCGTTTGTCGAATTATTAATCAATAAACAAAAAAAATGAAAAAATCGCTTACAATTTTAGCCCTTTCTGTAATGGGCGTTGCAAGCACGGCATTGGGTCAGCAAGACCCTCAGTTTACCCAGTTTTTTAACACAAGGCTCATGTACAACCCCGCATATGCTGGTACCAACCAGGCAATATGTTTCAGTGCCTTGTATCGTCAACAATGGGTGCAGTTCCCCGGCGCACCCAAAACAGGAGTTTTTAACTTTGACATGCACCATACCGCGTTAGGCGGAATTGGTTTTGGTGCAAGTATCATGAACGACCAGTTAGGAGCAGATAGAACCTGGTCGGCCCGCGCAGCTTTTGCAAAACATTTTCAATTGGGCGGAAATGGAAACGGAATTTTTTCTTTAGGTCTTGATGCAGGAATTATTCAGAAACAAATCAACGGTACCTGGGTTGCTCCTCAGACGCTGATAGATCCGTCCATTCCAAGTAATGGAGGTACAGGCGAAGTATGGAAATACAATACACAAACTTTGGTATGGACAAA
>JACMLS010000478.1 GCA_014379485.1 Bacteroidia bacterium
GGTGGGGCTTGCATTGATTTTTGTTTGTGGAACTGGTACTACCCGAAACATTGCCTCCGGAACTGTCCTGAATGCGCTTAACATTACCTTGCAGGGAAATAACCTGGGTGTTCTGAATAATTCCGGCAGTGTTACATTTACCAATAGTTTCACGATTAATGCGCCAACTTTCAATAATCTTAACGGCGGAACCGTTGTATGCCAGAAAGCCCTTTCCGTTACCGGAACCGGAGTTTTTAACGCCAGCGCCGTTGGTAACCTTGTTCAATTTACAACTACAGGTTACGGAACAGTATACGGAACTACTTATTACAATCTTACTTTAGACAATGCTGCTACAGGTGGTATCACTTCCAAGTCGCTTGCGGGCGATATTACAGTAGGGGGTACTTTAACTCTGGCCTCTAACATTGTACTTAATTGCAATAACAGAAACATAACAATTAACGGTACCTGGATGAATAATGGAACCCTTGCCGGAAACAACCCTACAAACACAGGCGGTACTTTTACCTTTGGAGGCACCAACCCCACCATTCTTAGAAGAACGATCCAGGAAACGTTAGGTAATGTGGTTGTCAATTGCACAGGGTCATTGATACCTAACTCAACAAACACTGCAACCTATACAGGCAATTTTACCTGTCAGAATCTAACACTCACCAACGGTACACTTGACCTTAACTCAACCGGTAACTATACCGTGAGTGTAAAAGGAAATATGTCGGTTGGCGCTGGCAACCTTACCGGGCAAAATGGAGTAATGAATTTTAACGGCACTACCGCCCAAACCATTGGTGGAGGAACCGTTACTTTTTCTAACATGACTATTGCAAATGCCGCGGGGGTTAGCACTACAGCAGCAGAAAATATTACAGCAACACTTACAGTTAGCTCTGGTACCTTTACTTCAAATACAGCCGACTTTACATTAATCTCCGATGCAACTACTGCGGTAACCGCGCGTGTTGCCACGCTTACCGGTTCTATTGCCGGTAACAGGTGGGTTATACAAAGAAGAATAATTACCACTGGTAACTCTACCAACGATGCATATTGGGGCGATTTTTCAAGCCCTGTTACTTCTACCACATTGTCTGATTGGGATAGTGAAATGTATTTAAGTGGTGTTGGCGGAGCTGATGGAACTGCCTGCTGCCCTACCTTTCAATCGGTAATGGAATGGAATAACGGAGGCGGAGATTATACAGCTGTAACCAGTCTTATAAATCTTACTCCAGGTTTTGGTTATACAATCTGGACTGCCTCAACACTTACTACACTTACTGCATTTACATTTGATAGTAAAGGAACTCCAAACAGTGGTAGCATACCTGTTTCTTGTCCTGTTGCAGATTTTTACCTGGTAGGTAATCCCTACCCAAGCCAGGTTATCTGGAGTTCACTTACAAAATCAAATATTGGTGATTATTTTTATTGCCTTGATGAGAGTTTGCAGGATTATGCTTCTTGGGACGGATCTGCCGGAACAGGAACAGGTAAATTAAATGGAACAAACGGTGTTATCAATTCATCACAAGGAATGCTTGTAGAATCATTAGGTTCAGGGACACTAACATTTACAGAGGCAAGCAAATCATCTGCAACTACTGATTTTGTGCGTATGCCAGCCCCAGTAAATATGGTTAAGTTTCATTTCAGTAATGGTCAGAAACAGGTTGGTATGGAAAACATGATTCATTTTGTTGCAGATGCAAACAACGGAAAAGATGCGTTAGATATGGGTTTCATTAAATCTCCTTTTGCTAAAAAATACGAAGTAAAAACGCTTACCACAAATGGTTTACAGTTGTGCAAAAACACATTGAATCTTTCAGAAAACAAGCACGAGGTTCCAATGGTTTTCATTCCGGCTGATGGCGGAACATATACTGTTTCTTTTGACGGCCTTGCTTCTTTTGATGTTTATAACTGCATTTATCTTGAAGATGTGGCAGAAGGTAAGTTTACAGATCTTAAAGAAAACAGTTCTTATACTTTTACCCAGACTGACAATAAAGAAAGAAAATTTGTTATACACTTTAAGCGCGCAGAAAATGCTTCTGAGAGCTGTGTAATGAAATCCAATATTTTCCAGGTAGTTGATGAGAATACCGCAATTGCAAATGTTTTTGCAAATCAATCAGGCATTGTAATGAATTTCAATAACAAAGAAAATACTAAAATTAAGGTGTCTGTTTATAGCGCAATGGGCCAACTTGTTTCTGTAACTGAGCAATATTATGGAAACGGTCAGTACAGCATTGAAAAACCATCTGTACCTGGTATCTATATTGTTAACCTTAGCGATGGAAAGAAAACTGAAACACACAAGATTTTTGTTTCTGAATAATACCTTTCTTTTTTTACTGAAAAACTTTTTATGACTGTATGCTGAACATTGCATTGGTCACAGATGGAATCTATCCTTTTGTGATAGGAGGAATGCAAAAGCACTCCTCTTATCTTATAAAGGCTTTAGGCGTTCAGAATAAGGTAAGCGTTTTTCATTACCGCGAAAGCAGGAAAAACGAAGATCCCTCTGATTATTTTAAAGACATCGCATCCAATCTTGAGTTTGTTGAACTTGATTTTCCGCCACCGGGTAAGCTGCCCGGTCACTATATAAGGCGGTCAGAAGAATTTTCTAAAAGTATTTTTGAAGCTTTTTCCAACAAACCGGCATTCGACATTGTTATTTGTAAAGGTTTTACTGCATGGGAATTTATTAAGCAAAAAAAAGCAGGCAAAAAACTTCCGCCCCTTTGTGTCAATTTTCACGGGTATGAAATGTTTCAGCATAGTTTTACCGTAAGAGAAAAGCTTGCTGCAAAAATGCTGCGACGGCCTGTAAAATTCATTACAGAAAACGCAGACATTGTTTTTTCTTATGGCGGAAAGATTACAGATCTTCTGAAAGATAAATTGAAAATTCCTGCAGAAAGAATTGCAGAGATCCCAACCGGTGTAGAAACAAGCATGCTGGTTTCTGAAGCTAAGAAACCGGGCGAAAAAATAAAGTTTGTGTTTGCCGGAAGATACGAAGCAAGAAAAGGAATTAAAGAACTGAACCAGGTGTTGAGTTCTTTGGGAGATGAAAACAAATGGAGTTTTGATTTTATTGGAAACATTCCGGAGGAAAAAAAAGTCATCTCAGGAAATATTCAGTATCACGGCCTCATCAGCAATCAAAAAGAAGTGCTTGATATTTTAAGAACCTGTGACGTGTTGGTGTGCCCGAGCTGGAGCGAAGGAATGCCAAATGTTATTTTAGAGGCAATGGCTAGCGGGCTGGCAGTTCTTGCAACAGATACAGGAGCAACCCGCCTGTTGGTAAATCAAAACACAGGGTGGTTAATAGACAATCCTTCTCCCGCAATTTTAAAAGAGCAATTAATGAGCGTGTTGAATGAATCGCCTGAAAATATCTTCGCTAAGAAAAAAAATGCGCTGCAACATATTCGCGAAAACTTTACCTGGAACCAGATTTCAGGTAGGATGAACGACAAGGTAAACGAGATCGTTAATACCCACCCACAACCCGGTAACGGAAAATGCCAAGAAATTTAAAAAAATTCTCCTGATAGAAATTTCGGGAAAAATAATTTGTTGTGAACCCAATACCCTTTAACAAACCATACCTTACAGGCAGAGAAAGTTATTACCTTGAGCAGGTAATGCGTTCTGGTAAGCTTTCAGGAAATGGTATGTTTACGACTAAGTGCAATGAGTTTTTCGAATCGGTCTATCAGTTCAAAAAAGTATTTCTTACCACTTCCTGCACCGATGCGCTTGAAATGGCCGCGCTGTTGCTTAATATTAAAGAGGGCGATGAGGTAATTGCTCCTTCCTATACTTTTGTTTCAACCGTTAATCCGTTTGTACTACGTGGGGCAAAAATTGTGTTTGCAGATAGCAATGCCCAAAACCCTAACATAGATGCAAGTCGTATTGAAGAGCTTATCACAGAAAGAACAAAAGCCATAATTCCGGTTCATTATTCGGGTATTGCCTGCGATATGGATGCGATTACAGACCTTGCAAAAAAATATGATTTACAGGTGGTAGAAGATGCGGCACATTCAATAGACAGCTTTTATAAAAACATTCCATTAGGAAAACTAGGCGCTCTTTCTGCATTTTCTTTTCACGATACAAAAAATATAATTTCCGGTGAAGGAGGAATGCTTGTGATCAACGATGAAAAATTTATTGAGCGGGCAGAAATGATCCGTGAGAACGGAACCAACCGTTCGCGTTTTTTCAGGGGCGAAGTAAGCAAATACGGTTGGATGGATATTGGTTCCTCTTTTTTACCCTCAGAACTAATTGCTGCATTTCTTTTTGCACAAACAGAACATCTTACAAAGATTCAGCAAAAAAGAAAAGCCATTTGGCAACAGTATTACCAGTCGCTTTCTGTGCTGCAAAAGGAAGGGCGGGCCCGCTTGCCGCATATCCCGTCCTTTGCAACCAACAACGCCCATTTGTTTTACCTTGTCAGTAACAACAGCGAAGAGAGGAATGCGCTGATCGGTTTTCTTAAAAGCTGTGGTATAGGTTCTGCATTTCATTATCTTTCGCTTCATCAGTCAGATTTTTATAAAGACAGGCATGGTGCAAGAGAGTTGCCGTTGGCAGATCTTTACAGCAATTGCCTTATTCGGCTTCCAATGTACTATGAACTGGAACCCGGGCAGA
>JACMLS010000479.1 GCA_014379485.1 Bacteroidia bacterium
ATGATCTTTAAAGTTGTCTCGTTTGGTTTAAAGTCGTTATCGTTGATAAGAGCAGCAAGGCTCACCTCTTCCCTGTCGTTACCACCAACAGTAAATTCGTAAGGAGATGCTGACTCAAGTTCTTTTGCCGGCCTGATCGTTCTGTTCAATACGCTTGTATCTGCAAGACCGGGAAAAACGGAATCAAGTACAGTAACAGAACTGCGGTTGGCCCTCATGATCTGCAGCTCTCTGAAAAAAGAGTATTTGTAATAAATATTATTTTTTCGCTGCGGAACCAAACAATTCAACAGCAATGTTGTATCTACATTTTTTCCGATCACAAAATAATTTTTTCTGGAATTGGTATAATTGTACACATCAATGATCAGTGTGTCGTAAGGATTATCAATGATCTTTAAATGAATTTTTGCAATATTCAGTTCTCTTACATAAATCGCTTTGTCTTTAATTTCTGGTGCTTTGTTGAATGCGTAAACAGGGTAACCATCATTTGTAACAGACGCATTATTGTCCCTGATCGTTTTTTCTATACTGACGGCATAATCTTCACTCTCGCCTTCTGATGTATACTGAAACTTAAAATTTCCGGCGCGGTCAGTAAGGGCCGAATCTACCACACGCATCCAGTCCCATCCACCTGCGTGCATGCTGTTGTATGAATTTCCGCTTACCAGGTAAATTTTTACATCAGACAATCGTTTGTTTTTTACGGTATCAATAACAAATCCGTTTACGTTTATTAGTTGTCCTTCAGGAATTTTTTTTTGTGCGCAGGAGGCAAGTAAAATAAAGATGCAAATGAAAAGCGCGGCTAATTTATAAAGTTTCATGCACCTGTTTTTTCCAATGTAATTTCCGGTCCGGCGACCGAACTAAAATTAAGAAAAAAACGGCAAGTACATTGGGCTAATTTAATTTTGCACTTAGTATCAGTAAGCGAAGTGTATAAGGCTCTAATCAAAAAAAATTATTGAACAGTATCAATTAAAATCCTGAACGAACAATTGGCAAGTGTTTTTGAATTTCCGCCCTGATCTACGAACGTAACATTGTTTATTGTTCCTTCAATGGCATCGCCCTGGGCTGTACCTACGTTGGTTAAATTCACTGTCAGATTAACTGTACCGTTATTTCCCGATAAAATAAAAGAATAAGAAAACGGACTGCCGCCCACAGAATATGTGCCCGCAACAGTGTTTGGTATGGTTACGCTAAAATGTGTTTCATTCATAAACTGGCCTGAAACTACTGTTAAATAAATTTTGTTTTGTGTAAGATCAAGCACACCTGTAAAATTTGCAAAGGCATTTTCTGTGTAATATGCATTTGTTCCGGCCAATACAAAAGTGCAAAACTCACTTGCAGTGGTGCACACCTGTTTTGTTCCAAAATTCATTGTGGGAGCAATATTCATAGTTGTATCAATGCTCACCTGATTATTACTCATATTTACACCTGTAATAACTGCGCTTGTGCTGCCTGTGCAAAATAAAACTGCAGAATTAAAATATCCGGAAGGCAAAGGTGCAATGAATTTTGTTAAACCGTTTGATTGTACACGGCAATAAGAATTGTGATCTGTTTGATTATTGCAGTCTGTAAAAGTTCCGGTGATTACGCCGTAGTTTACGCTGCCGGTACAAATATCCATTGCAGGCAAATTAGTTGCAGAAGAAAAAGGACCAACGCCGGTTGTGTAAACCTGCGATCCGCAAATATCAGATACTACTAAATTAAAGGTGAGTGTTTCAGGAATCATTCCTGACCAAACACCACCCGGGCCTGTTGTTACTGATCCTAAATAAGAACCCCACTGATTATAAACAGAAACTTTTACCCCGTCTAAACCATTGGCACCGCAAACAACACTGCCTGATAACTGAAAGTGATTGTAAACATACGGACACATCCAGAATGTAAAATGGCTTACCGTTCCAACAAATTCAGTTCCGCCGGTTAATGCAGCGCTTCCGTCTTCTTTCCAGTAACCGCTGCTTTCATCAAAATAATATAAGGGAATTGAAGAAGGGGCGGTAGAAAGATCTGATGCGGCAACAGGAATATGAATTTGTGCTGTGTTACCTGAAGCAATTTGTAAAGCCTGGCCACTTGTTCCTTCAAGCTCAACTACAAGCGCACCGTGGTTTTCGGCAAATTTTAATTGAGATGAAGCGTTGTATCCTAAAAAACTATTTGGCAATACCGACGAGGCGTTTGTTGCATTGGGTGCAATGTAAACAGCAGTCACATTTACAGTTCCGCTATAAACGTTTCCGTTCATATCAACAATACTGCTTGCTGAAAAAACAACAGAACCGCCATTCGTTGCATTAATGGTTCCTCCCGCTGCAGTTGAAAAAGAACCGGCAATTGTTTTTGGCGTTAAAACAACTGCAACGCTATAACTGCTTCCGTTTGCAATTTCCAATAGTTGATAGGATTTAAAATAAGTGGATTTTGAAACTTTAATTAAATTTCTGCCCGCACTAAAAGTTGAAGCGCTTATGTATGCAAGGCCGTTTTGATCTGTTGTTGCGCTTGCCGAACCTATTATCACAGAAGCACCACTTAGTGCACTGCCACTTGTATTTGTAACCTGTACAAGGACTTTTGCACTCACATTTCCACCGGTTGTTGGTGCCGTGGTTTCCGGCGCATCATTAGTGTCTTTTTTGCAGGAAAAAAATGATAACAGAATAATGAGGATGAAATGGGGGAATTTTTTCATGGCTACGGAATTTTTGTGTTTATCAAAGCTAACAAATTATTCGGATAAATAAACTTTCAGAGAGCTGAAACCGAAATGCCAACACGCTTACAAAGCTCCTTCAATTTCTTTTCACCCTCTCCTATAAAATTACCCTCGAAACGTTTTATAAGATTGGACGATGTGAGCACCATATCGCACTGGAAACAGATTTCCATAAAACCAATTACCTTATTGTTTTTGTCGTAAAATAAAAAAGTATGTCTCGGAAAAAAACAATTTGAACCACCACCCGGCATTTTTTGAAACAGTTTTTTGTTGCCGAATATTTTCAGTAACGAATCTATTTCGTTAGCCGGAAGCTCAACTTTGTTCGGGGGACATGCATCTGTATTTACGATAGCAAGACCATCCGTTAATAAAAAAAGTTTGTCGGTAGCTTTTTTCGGGTTTACAAACTCTAACTGGCTTTCTGAACAATGAGAGAAGCCGTTTACTTTAACCACATCTGTTCTTTTAAACAGCGGATATTTTTTAGTTGCTGTAAAATTACTTTTTGTATAATAAGTGCTGTCAATAGTTAACGCCAGCACCTGGTTAACAAAAGGCATAAAATAAAAAGTTTTAAAAATATTTTTATTCTTTAGCGCAGTGCTGTCTTTTTTTGTTTGCCCTGAAGAAAGGTAAACTGTAAAAAAGAAAAGTATGGCGAAAATAATTTTTAGTTGGTTTTTCATAGGATGAGAAGAAACATTTCTTACGGAATTGAAATTAATCAAATTTTTCAACACTAAAAAAAAGAACCGGATTCAGAGCAAAAAAAATCCCCACCTTAAATTCAGATGAGGATTTTTTCAAGGAAATAAAATTTACTGTTTTAAGAATTTTATTGCTTTTCCTGTTGTTATATCTTTTACAAAATAAATTCCGGGCTCAAGAGTTGAAACGCTGATGGTTTCTGATTTTTGAATGTTTTGTTTTAGAATTTCCTGTCCCAATACATTTGTAACAGAAACAGTTGTTGCTCTCTTTACTGTTACCTGTATTGCTGAAGATGCAGGATTAGGGAAAAGGGTTATAGTGTTTACTACTGCGCCGGTTTCATTTATTCCAATTGTCAACGGGTCAATTTCATTAAATAAGCTGTCTACTTCTATGGAAGATAATACTCTGTTGTAAACCCTGATATCGTCAACTGAACCATTGAGGTTTCCCTGATAAGTTGTATTTCCGGATTTTCCAATATAAACAGAATCAGAAGTAAAAGTGGAAGTAAACCCTTTATAATAACTCCATTGCTTTTGTCCATCAATATACATTTTGAGCGAATCATTATCGCTTGATAAAACATAATGCTGCCAACCGGCATTATTTGTATTTGCAGATGGACCGTAAACACTTTCTGAAGGATTATTTTGAGCAACACTGAAATAATTTCCGTTTGATGAATTTACTAACATACCAAACGTACCAAAATAAGCGTTTGTAGGACTGTTGATTACAGTATAAATAAAATTCTCAGGATTAGCCCCCGGATTGTAGCCATCGATTTTTACCCAAAGTGAAACCGTCATAGAAATAGATTTTAAAGCAGGAGCATCAGGAAGAGCAATGTATTCGCCGTTTGTAAATTTGTATGCTTTAGCGGGGTTAGAAAATCTGTCAGAAGTCAGCACTGCTCCTTTAACTGTTCCATTGTTAGTGCCTGCTTCGTCGTTTGCGTTTGCGCCGTTAAATGAATACTTGGCAACCAGCCCGCCGGTTACTTGTCCTTGCGCAATAATCGTAACCAAGGCAATTGCTGTAATGAGTAAAGTTTTTTTCATGATAGTTTAGTTTTTATATACCGCAAAAATGCAGCATAAAAACTAAAAAAGCGGAAAGCGATTCACGAAACGCAGGTTTGAGTATATGAAATGAAAAAAGCATCCTGAGATTATCAGAATGCTTTTTTTCGTGAGGTGGTTTACTGCTTAATAAACTTTTTTGTGAAACCGCTTGTAAGATCTTTCACAAAATAAATTCCGGGTTCAAGAGTTGAAACGCTGATGGTTTCTGATTTTTGAATATTTTGTTTTAAAATTTCCTGTCCCAATACGTTTATAACAGAAACAGTTGTTGCTTTCTTTACTGTTACCTGTATTGCTGAAGAAGCAGGATTAGGGAAAAGGGTTATAGTGTTTACTTCTGTTTCCTGTTCATTTATTCCAATTGTCATTGGATCGGGCTCATTAAACAAACTATCCACTTCTGTTGCTGTTAGCACACGGTTGTAAATGCGCGCGTCATCAATATCACCGTTAAATAGTCTGAAAGAAGGTGATTGGGCGCCGATAAGAAAATTAACGGGGCTTGTTGCATTTACAATGTGAGAAGCAAGATTTGTATTTGTGGTGAGCACATTGTCTATATAAACCTGGTGCGCACCTGACGAGTCCCATGTAAAAACAGCGTGGTGCCATGCATTAAAACTAAAGCTGGGTGGTGATGTTGTTCCGTTGTTTCCTGGTCCTGCAGCTGCCCACGCAACCTGGCTTCCGGTTGTTGCCAGAAAAAAATGCTCACTTACAGGGTTGTTGGCCCACTTTGCTGCAATCACTTCATACGAACCTGAAGCCGAAGAACGTTTAAACCACGCAGAAACAGAATACTGATAAATGAGATTTTGAATGGCCGGAGTATTGCCACAATCAATATAGGCGCTTCCGTTAAACGAATACGCTTTATTTGCATTACCAAACCTGTCTGTTGTTAAAGTAGCGCCGTTTACTGTGCCGTTATTTGTTCCGGCTTCGTCATTTGCGTTTGCATTGTTGAAAGAATATTTTGCAACAAGGCCAGAAGTAACCTGGGCGGTTGCAATCCCTGTAATCATTAATGAGAATAAAAAAAGTAAAGGTTTTTTCATAATTTTTTTGGTTTATATTTTCTGCAAAAATGCGCGATAAAAACCAAAAAGTACAAGGTAATTCATGAACAGCACGTTTCAATTCACGAACAGCCTTAAACAGAAAGCCGCAGCTCCTTTAATAAGGCTTCAAAATCCTGTTTGCGTTCGCGCGAAAGGGAAACGGAGGCCTGATTGTCCATCAGAATCTCGTTTTCTCCGCGAATGTATTTTTTAATGAAATTGATGTTGATGAGATGTGAGCGATGCGGGCGAAAAAACCCGGGGCGATTGATAAGAATGTCTTCAAAGAATTTCAATTTCTTGCTCACTAAAATTTTAGAACCGTTTTTTAAGAATACGGTGGTATAAGCGCCGTCTGCCTCTAATAAAACAATATCTGTTATTTCTATAAATAACAAACCATCGCTCATAGGCAGCGCAATTTTTTTTATCTCATCACCTGTGTAGGTTTCTTTTAGTAACTCAAGCCTTTGCTGCAAAGAATTCCTGAATTTTTTCTCCTTTACTTTTTCTACCGCTTTTTGGAGTGCCCCTATCTCAACGGGTTTTAAAATATAATCAATAGCCGAAACTTCAAATGCACGAATGGCAAATTCACTGTATGCTGTTACAAATACAATTTCAAAATCAATTTCTCTGAAAAAATTCA
>JACMLS010000480.1 GCA_014379485.1 Bacteroidia bacterium
AATCACGGAGCCAACCGCTCAATCCTCCATTCATTATTTTCCTGTAAAGAATATAGTAGCCGGTCGTGCAACCTGCTCGGCCTTCCCTGCCAGAATTCAAAGTAATCGGGTTTCAAAAGGTAGCCGCCCCAAAATTCAGGTCGTGGTACATTTTCTGTGGGATATTTTTTATCGAAATCTGTTACAAGATTTTCTAATTCTGTTCTGTCTTTTATTTTTTTGCTTTGGGGAGATGACCAGGCACCAATGCGCGAAGTTCTGGGTCTTGAATTAAAATAAGTGTCGCTCGCTTCTTTTGTGTGTTGAATTATTTTTCCTTCTATTCTTATTTGTCTTTCTAATTCTGGCCAGAAAAAAGTGAGGCAGCCGTACGGGTTTTTTTCTATTTCCATTCCTTTTCTACTTTGGAAATTGGTGAAAAACGCAAAACCATCAATGCCATATTCGCGTAACAAAACAATTCTTGCAGAAGGTTTATGTTCTTCGTTTACCGTAGAAAGGACCATGGCGTTTGGTTCATTTGCATTGGCTTTTACGGCCTCTTTGAACCAAAGATCGAATTGGTTGGCGGGATTTTTATCTACATCTCTCTCATCCAAAGGCTCACCGCTAAAGTCTTTTCGTAGTTCCTTAATATATTTGTTGATGTCCTCCATTAAAAGTAAATTTGTTATCAAAGATAATACTTACGGCCAGAAGAAATGCATGACATTGCTCAGAATAAAATTTTAATAGCGCAGCCTTTTTTGCAGGATCCTTTTTTCAGGCGTTCTGTTATTTTAATGGCCGAGCATCATGACGAAGGTTCTATTGGTTTTGTGATGAATCGTCCGCTGAAAATGAAAGTAAAAGACCTGTTGAGTAATTTAAAAGAGGCAGATTATCCTTTGTATCACGGCGGACCAGTTGCGCAGGATCAGTTGTTTTTTGTACACAAGTTAAGCGATAAGATCCGCGAAAGCGTTTACATAGGAAGCAATTATTACTGGAACGGAAATTACGGAGACCTGATAGGATTAATTTGTTCGAACAAAATAAAAAAGAGCGACGTTAAATTTTTTATTGGCTACAGCGGTTGGGGCGAAGGACAATTGGAGGGAGAATTAAACACCCACAGTTGGATGATTGCGGATGCCGATTACAAAAATATTATGAAAGACGGCAGCAACGAAATTTGGGGAAATGAATTGAAAAAGATGGGAAGCAAATACGCTAACCTTTCTAAATTTCCAGACGATCCTTGGTTGAACTGAACTGAATTAAATCTGAATTCCTGTTAAATTTATTTAATGCCCAAGCTAATTATAAAACGCTCATTCAATTTGATCAGCGGTTATAGAAAGTATCGTTTTTTTATGAATGGGACAGAAATTTCCAGTGTTAAAAATAATTCAGAAAAGGAACTCACAGTTGAAAGCGGTGAGTACGCTGTTGAATTTAAAACGGATTGGCGTTGTTCTGGATTAAAAAAGATCAATATTAAAGAAAATGAAACCAAAGTACTTTTAGTTGGCCCAAATAGTTTTATAAGTAGTATACGTCTTGGCATTTTGATCGTCTTTTTACTTGCGTTATTAACAGAATTCTTGGAGTTGGATAAAGAAGTTTTTCGGTCAGTAGAAACGATCTCTTTCATCCTTATAATATTATTTAGTTTTTACAATCTGACTTTTGGCATGAAAAGATATCTTCAAATAAAAGAAATTAAGCAAATTAAATTATGAGAATAGACATCATCACCGTTTTACCTGAATTATTAAAATCTCCTTTTGAGCATTCCATTCTTAAACGTGCTATTGACAAAGGTCTTGCAGAAGTAAATTTCATTAACCTGCGCGATTATTCAAACGATAATTATAAATCAGTTGACGATTATCAGTTTGGCGGCGGCGCAGGAATGGTAATGATGATTGAGCCCATTGCAAAATGCATCAACGACCTTAAAAGCAAAACGAATTATGACGAAGTGATTTATATGACACCTGACGGAGAATTGCTCGATCAGAAAACTTCCAATCACCTTTCAACAAAAAAAAACATTATAATTCTTTGCGGGCATTACAAAGGCATTGATGAGCGGGTGCGCGAACATTTTATTACCAAAGAAATTTCTATTGGCGATTATGTTTTAAGCGGAGGAGAATTGGCAGCCGCTGTGCTTGCAGATAGTTTATTGAGATTAATTCCCGGAGTGTTGTCTGATGAAACTTCTGCGCTCTTCGATTCTTTTCAGGACGATTTATTGTCACCCGCTGTTTACACACGCCCCGCTGAATTTAACGGATGGAAAGTGCCTGAAATTCTATTAAGCGGTAACCAAAAGAAAATTGATGAATGGCGTTATGAAAATTCTGTTGAACGGACTAAAATAAGAAGACCTGATCTTTACAACAAAAACTTCAATCCAAAATAAATTTTCTCTGCGCTCTCTGTGTTTCCGCTCCGTGCCCTCTGTGTTTTAACGCACGTAAATTACATTCTAGGTTTCCACGGTGTCTCTTTCGCTTTCAAATCATGAGCAAATTTTCTCGACAGAACAAAAAGATAATCGCTCAACCGGTTCAGATATTTGTAAATGATCTCTTCTACTTTTTCGTTTTCCGCTAGTTTCAAAACAGATCTTTCGGCTCTCCTGCAAACACAGCGAGCAACGTGGCAAGCAGAAACCAAAGGATGTCCGCCAGGTAAAACAAAACTTTTCATTTCAGGCAATTTTTCTTCCATCGCATCAATTTCTTTTTCCAGCAATAAAATATCCTCTTCATGTACTTCCGGAAGTTTCATTTTGTTTTTTTTAGGATCTGCTGCAAGTAAAGAACCAACTGTAAACAAACGATCCTGAATTTCTATCAGTGTATCAAGGCATTTTTTTCCTGTGCGGATAGTAATGGCAAGATCCAATAAATGATCGCGCACTACACCAATAAAAGAATTCAGTTCATCTACATTTCCGTAGGCTTCTATGCGAATGTGATGTTTGGGAAGGCGCGTTCCTCCTATAAGAGAAGTTTGTCCCTTATCTCCTGTTTTTGTATAAATGCGTGTGGACATGAGTTGAGTTATCTGTTGTTGGTTGTCAGTTAATGGTTGTTAGTTACGAGTTGGCCCAAACTATTAACCGATAACGGACAACTATTAACTATTCGCTATCAAAGTTAAATAAAAATTATTAGTTGGTATTTCTCTTTAATGAAATCTTAAATCGTCAATCCATTCCGAAAATAATTTTTTACATATATTTGAATAAAATTGAAGTAATGTCAGAAGAAAAATCATCTAAAGCAGAAAAATTTATTGAATATTTTACTGCAATTCTTTTAGGTCTTACTACCACATTCGGGGCCCTTGCTGCTTATTATAATAGTAAGTGGAGTGGGAGCAGCAATGAGAATTTTGTAAAAAGTACAATCAGTACAAGTGAAGCAAGTGCTGGTTTGCTTACCTCTTTGAATTTATCCATTATTCACAGGATGGATGCAATTACTGATGATATTTATTATACAGAATGGAAAAGAAATTACCGCGAAAAGGATCCTGACACTTCTTATTTTTTTTCAATGATGAGCCCGGAAAGACAAACCGATCTTGTAAAGGGAACTCCTGATCTTGCCGAAACAGAAGTTTATAAAAAGCAAAAAGCAGATGGTGATTCTGTTCAGCTAATGCTTGCATCCTGCGATTCAATGTTTAAAGTTTCTGAGAACCAAATGAAAGTTGCGCAGACTGAAGGTGGAACGGGCGATGACTTTACGCTTATTACTGTTTTGTACACGATTGTTTTATTCTTTGCGGGATTTTCTTCGCTTAAAATTTCGGGGCGTTTAAAACTGATTTACATAGTGTGTGCGGTGCTGGTATTTGGGGTAACAACTTTTATGTTCTTTCAGTTACCTTTTCCAAAATAAATTCATTTCAGTTTAAACTCAACGTTTACTCCAAAATTCATTTCCATTTTTTCTCTGCCCCGTGTAGCCGGATTCCATTCTTTAAGCAATTTCACAAGTCGTATCGCTTCTTCATCGCAGCCGTATCCTAATTTACCGTCAGTTTGTATATTCTTGAGTTTTCCATCAACAGTAACTTTAAAAGCAACTTTCACTGTCCCCTCAATTTTATTGAGTCTTGCAGCTTCAGGATATTTTAAATTAGATGCAATTATTTTTTCCATTTGCTGCCTGCCTTCTTTATAGGAAGGCGCAATTGGAAGCGGGGGCGGATGTTTTTTTTCGTCCTGCTTTAAGTCAGATTCAGCGGCTACTTTTTCAGTTCTCACTACATTGTTTTGAGGCGAGGTTATTTTAAGGCTGTCTTCTTTTGCAACGGCCCGTTCTATTTGAGCAGATAAAGTATCATTGATTGAAGTAATTGCAATACTATCACCCATAACTTTTACTTTTCCATCAACGCTATCAGAACCGCAACCTGAAAGTGCCAAGCCAAAAACAAAATAAAATATTACTGCAAACTTTCTTGCAAAATTCCATAAACGAAAACGCGAGAAAAAAGAATCGAACCCGATAGCTATCGGGTTTATTTCAAGAAGTTGTGAAGTCGTAAATATTGCGCAAATCTTTTTTCCGGCTTCCTGTTCTGTGAAAAATGTTTTTATTTCGCCGGTACTTTTTTCCGTAAAGTCGAAAACTTTTTTTTCGCACTTGCCGCAAAACGATCCGCCTTCAACAGGAGTCATTTTATCTTTGTCTTCGGTACAAGGAACCGGAATTTCGATCTTCATGTTTTTTAGTGTTTTGTTGTGTCAACTCCGGTCGGTAAATGGATCATGCTATCATTAAACATCAAAGTATCATTAGGCGTAAGAATTTTTCCAACCTTTTCA
>JACMLS010000481.1 GCA_014379485.1 Bacteroidia bacterium
CAAACTGAGCGAGTTCAATCATAAAATCAATCCAGCTTTCTTTTTCTTCAACATATTTATCAGGTCTTGTTTGCTCAAGAAACGCGGGAAACTTTTCGCCAAGGTTATTTAACGAGTAATTTTCAGAAGGATATTGCTCAAGGTACTCATCTGCAAATTGCTGAAATAATTCTTCGCCCAATGTATAAGCAAGCGCTTCAAATTGTTTTTTCATACACTCGCGCAACCGTGCAATATAACTTTGCCGGTAGATCTGCAAATGTCTTCGGGCCGATAAACGTTGTGAGGGTAAAATAAAATCTTCAACTTTTTCTTCTTTGGCAGGCGGAAGTTTGCTCATTAAGATCTGCTGCATCCATTGCTGGGTGCTGTTCAGATCTGTGTTCGCTTTTTTTGTTTCGGCCATTGTTACGATGAGAGCTCGTTTAACTCATTGCTCAATTGCGGCATCAAAAAATTTACGGGTGTTGAAACGCTTTCTTCTGTTTTTGAAAGTGTTTGAGTTTCATCAGAAATAACATCTAACTCATGCATGTATTTTTTCGCTTTCAATAATTCTGCGTGATAGCTTTCAAAATCCGGAATGTGATTGTCCCATTCAAGTAAAGTGGCAACACCACCTGTAAGTTTCCATGCAAGATTAAATAATTTCCAAACCTCTGCAACTACTTTTTGATCATGCGTATCAATTATATAATCTCCGCAATGCTGGTGGCCTGCAATGTGCATTTGTACAATATTTTTATGCGGAAGATGTTGAATATATTTTACCGCATCAAAATCATTGTTGAAAGCAGAAACGTACACATTGTTCACATCCAACAATAAACCACAGCCGGTTTCTTTGCTCATCAGCGATAAAAATTCATATTCCGGAATCGTAGAATTTACAAAACTGAGATAGGTACTTGGATTTTCAAATACCAGGGGGCGTTCCATATAATCCTGTATAATATTTATACGTTCGCAAATATGTTTCAGCGATTCTTCGTTTAATGGAACGGGTAAAAGATCGTGAGAGTTTAAATTGTTTACGCCCGTCCAGCAAAGGTGGTCGCTTACCCAAAGTGGTTTAATGGAAGCAGCAAGTTTTTTTAGTTTGGCCAGGTAATTGAAGTTGATAGGATCTGTACTGCCAACTGATAGCGAAACACCGTGCATAACAAGCGGATAACGTTCTGCAATTTGCGAAAGGATATGAGAAGGCCTTCCGCCAGAGTCCATAAAGTTTTCCGAAATTATTTCGAACCAGTCTACCGCTGGATTGTTTTTGAGAATGAAATCAAAATGTTTATTGCGCAAGCCAAGACCTAATCCGGGATTCGGAAAATTTAATTTATTTTCTTTTCCGGTTTGTAACATCGTTCAATTTATTTTTAAGATCACTTATTTTTTTTCTTGCTGTCGTTACACAGATCTTGTGCATTTTTATATTTATCATTAAATCCAAATGAACAACTTGGCGAACCGCTTTGTCCGCAAGAACCAAATTGTGAATTTTGTTCAATGAGCCAGGCTTCCGGCGGACCGCATTCGTAAGGAGATGAGCCTACATTTCTCCTTGCTTTTTTCATTCGCTCTTCAAACAGCTTTCTTGCAAGCATCCAAACACTTTTACCCTGATTTTTACCCTCAGTACTAAAGCGTTCTGCCTGAATTGGTACAGCGCAACTTCCCTGCCATGCACAATGATTTTCGCCGGGCAGATCCTGTTCATGCCCATCGCCAAACAAACCGCAGCCACCCTGGTTACGGCAATTGTTCATGGTGTGGCAAGAGTGAGCCAAAGCAGTAGCACAATAACCTGTTCCTGCACAGGCGTTGGTGCCAAAACGATCGTGCCCTTTGCAGGCATTAAGGCCCATGCAAATATGTAGTTCGGGTGTTGGATTAGCTACGTTAGAAGGTGTTGGAGGAGGAGTGCTGCATCCGCCACCGCATCCGTTACTTTCAGGAGAATAGTTTATAATATTCATTTTATTCTGATTGGTTATGGTTAAACAAAATAATTAATTAAGAGAAAAGGGATGTTCTTTTGGGCCCGTTAAGATAGGGCTCAAGAGAAACATCTGGCAAGTCATGCAAACGTTCTTTTAAATAAGCAATGTTACCGTTAACTGCGGCAGCCTGGTTAAACAAATCAATTACCTGAGATTTAGGACTTGATGCAGCAGTGAATGTGTATTCTTTAAATGTTGCTGCTGCTACATAAGAGTTGCCATCGGGCCCAATGTAATTTAGTTTTACCATTTCATTGCATAAATTGTTTAAAATCCAGATCATAGATTTATGAATGCCGAACATAAAAATTTCGTATTGTGTATTTCCATCTTTACGGTAACACTCTTCACTCATTAAAAAAATGTAACTGTAAACTGCATTCAGAAAAGCAGAAACTTTTTGCACTGCTTCCGGAAAATCAGCATCTTTTGGATTAATGGCAGTGTTGTGCACAAAGTAAGTGCCAGGCTCCTGTAAACCAAGTTTAGCGAATTTTTCTTCGAGGTTTACGTAACGGCAATACAAACGTGCAAATTTTTCGAAATGCGAAAGCTCTTTGTGCATTGCATCGTCATAATCTGCGTCTGTTGGTTTTTCGCAATTTACAGAGCCGTCAGGATTTAATGGTGTGGCAGATTCATGCCCTTCTCCCTGGTGTACGATCAGTTCAATAGCAGCCAGTGCAGATTCTCTGTCTGTTACATGAATAAGATCGCCACTGTCTTTTGCGTTGGTAAATTGTGGTTTGTGTTCTTTGTTATAATAAAGTGTATCCACATTATTATTTGCATAATAGCCTCTGCCCGGTATTAGCTGGGGCTTATCTTTATTGTATTTAAAATCGTGGCTCTTAATGCACTCAGTAATCATATCATAAAACTTTCCGATAGTAGTATAATCTATTGCTTTTTTTATTCTAAGATCATTTTTTGGAAGTTCTTGCGGGCTCTCGATTTTAAGAAATGTTTTTAATTGCTTAAGTGAGAAGGGGCCAAGATCTATGGGGAATTCGGGAATGTGGCCGGCAAGATATGCGGGCCACACAGAGGGCGATTTACCCATTAGTTCTGGCGTTCCGGCAAGTGCTTGTTTTAAATTAGATGAAAGCGACATGTGCAGCATTTCTTCAACTGCCACACTCATAATAACAGCGCCGGCCTTATTAGCGTACACCATAATTTCTGCAGAACATTCAGTTGCAATTCTGGTTGCTTCAGAAGCAGATTTACCGGCTTTAACAAGACTTGCTTCCATGCTTGTAATAAGATTTGCCTGGTTGGGTGTACGGTTAATGGTGTAATAGGTGTGCAGGTAAACCGGAATGGTAGCAATTTCAATTTCTATTGCCTGCTGAATAGCGTCACCAAGGTTTTCAGGTGTAACTTCGTTTTTACCTTGTAATAAAGTGTTGGGCTGCATTGAATGAGTTTTTAAGGTGAAGATTTATTTTTATCTGATTATCATTAAACTTTGTTTCTGTAACTTAATTTGATTCCGGTGTCAGATTTCAAATGTAGAAAAGAAA
>JACMLS010000482.1 GCA_014379485.1 Bacteroidia bacterium
GTAAAAAAATAATTAAAAATTCAATTTCATAAAATGAAAATTTTTATTCATCTGCTTCTTTTTTCAGCATTCTTGCTTCTGTGCTCATGCGGAGGAGAAAAATTCTCAACGATTCGTGAAGTGGAAAGTGAGAACGTTAAAATTAAAATCAAAGGCGGTTTTGCCAAACACTGGGAAAAAGGAATTGCCGGCGGAGGTCATACACTGCTCGCTTTTCCTTATGCGGGTTTTGAAAAAACCTGGGCCATTTCTGTAATGCCTGAAGGGTTTGACACTATTCAAACCGAACTTTTCGAGGATTTTAAAGGAGAAATGAAAGAGAAACAACTTGCAGATACTTTAGAGAATATTTCTCTGCAATTTTCGCCTGATAAGCAACACCTTGTTTACATCCGCAAGTCAGGAAACAAAGAAGTAAAAGAGACCATTCATTTTTTTGGAAGTAAAAAAGGATTTGTAACCATGTCTTCTTTCTTTCCTGATTTTGATTACGCTAAACCTGACTGGCAAAAACTGAAACCAACCTATGAAATTGCAAAAGACATTATTGCAAACGATAATTACAATGCTGTGTTTGATGGTTACAGCCTTTGGGCGGCCATTGAATACGAAACGCCCGAAAATGAGCTGGATTACATCAGCCTCAAAAAATTTGAGGATATTTCAAGCGCAAGATATCTTATTGAAAAAAGAAATTACGATTGGAATCAGCGATCAGAAAAATGGAAAGCAGCAGTGAGAACAAAGTTTTTTGAAATACTGGACAGTTCAGAAAAAAACAACAGAAGAGACCCTCTCATTTATTACAGTGTAAAATCAATGATAATAAGAGCGGCCGACAAAGAAATGGATGAAAAATTCATAAGCATTCTTGCTGAAAAGCTTGACGACCGCGGAAACGACGAAGATCTTAAAGCTTTTTTTTCTGACCCAAACAGAAAAAGTAGAATAGTTGAAATGCAAAAGCCGGTAAACAAAAGTCTTTCTGCACTTCTGAAAAGTAATGACATAAAAGATTTAGAAACCGCCTTTAGAATTGCGCAGCTGATCTCTGACAGCTCGGTAATGAAAGCTGCCACGCAAAAAATTCTTTCGGCCTGGCCTGATGATACCCGCGCAGGAACTTTTTTTCAGAATAATTTTGAAAAAATATCCTCTAAGGAACAACAGGCCGTTTTACAATTTGCAGAAAAAAACATTGACACAGACAATTACATTATTGCCCGCAATCTTTTAGAAGATTACGCGGATTGCGATAAACTTACTTTGCTTTCAAAAAAACACGGAAACAAAGTTAAATTAAGAAAAGGGTGCGAAACGAAAGATAAATAATGAACGAATTTTTTTATACCAACGAAGACATTGCTAAAATAATCCGCAACATTATGCGCTCCCGCTTTTACATTCGCCTGGTACTGTTTGCATGCGTTGCAGGCTATTTTATTTATCTTATAAACGACATGAACAAAAACCTGTGGGCTATAATGATGATTACCCCCACTGCCCTATTCGTTTTTCTTTTCATTATCAACCCCGGAGTTCTAAAAGTTAAACTCAGAAAAGCTTTTCAGTCTGTTATCATTCGCGTTACTGCAGATTCAATTTTTATCGGACAGGAAAATTTGAAAGAAATAAACTTATCGGTAAACGAAATAATAAGAATAGAAAAACATCCTAAAGGAAAATATTTTTTGTTGCATACAAATCTTGCAATAAAAAAAATGAAGATCTACTGCCCGCTTAATGATACTGAAGCTTTTGAAATTGCACTTGGCAGACTCAGAGAAATTGAAACAGAAAAAAACTCATTCTTAAATTCAGGAATGTTCAGATCCATTTACACCGTTGTTTCTGTTCTCGCATTTTTTCCGGCAATGACCTCAGAAAAATACTATCCTGTTCTTGGCGGATTTTTAATAATGCTTGTTTTTTTGGGATACAACATTTACGATTCCATCATAAAATTTCCACTCTTAAAAGGAAACAGCAGAATGGCAATGATCTTTTTGCTTTTTGTTACAGGAGGCGCTTGCTTGTATGTGGCGAACCGACTTTTTCATTATTTCTGAAGAAAAATATTTCACGCTACGGCGCAACGACCGCTACGTAAAACATCAA
>JACMLS010000048.1 GCA_014379485.1 Bacteroidia bacterium
TAGAAAGCACAAAATCTCCCTCGCCTCTTTTTTCAAGCGACTCCACTCTTTCGCCAAAAGTAAATTCAGGAGAAAAGGGGGCAGCTTGTTTTAAAAGATTCTCTACAAGTTCCTGTGCAAGAATTGTTGGGTAACCCGGAATATCATAAATAGGTTTCTTGGGATAAATTTCTGAAAGTTGTCCGCCAGCCTGCGGAAGAAAATCGATCAGGTGAGCCCGCAATTTCAGCAAGCCCAGTTCAAAAACGGCAAATAGACCAACCGGTCCCGACCCTATTATTGCAATGTCTGTGTTTTTCATATGAGTTTAGAAAGTTAGAATAGTTATAAAGTTTTGAAAGTTCTATAGTTGTTATACCAGTTGGAAATTTCTTCTATAAAATTGAGTTTGTTTTTTTGTCACCTGAGTTTTTTTCTTGTCACATCGAGCGCAGTCGAGATGGGGCAAAAAAAAGCGTCTCCATTTCCGGAAACGCTTTCTATAAATAAATATATCTTGCTTTTTTTCTTCCGGTCAACAATAAAAATTTGCACAGCAACACATTACCGTGCTTTGCATTGTTGTTGTATGGAAGAATTTGTTTTTCATGATTTTTTACGGCAGCAAAGATAAAGAAGAATTTATTTATGAAACAAATTTATTTCACTCCAAACTCTTTCTTTTAATTTCCATTCCTATTTTGAAGCCGATATGAAGATTAAGAAAAAGCCCTGTTGAATATCGGTAAGTGTTTTTTTTTGAATCGAAAACTGAAGGCTCGTGAGGCGCTTCAATAAATTTTACTGTGAGATATTCAACTCCTGTATCGATTCCCCAATAAAAACTTCGCAACAATTTACCCTGATCATTAAAATACTCCCGTTTAAAAGAAACCGCAGCAAACTCACTTTTCCCCGAACGGTAAAACGGAAAAGAATAGCTTGATGAGATCAGGGCACCAGTTTCCGTAGGTATTAGTTGGTGAGTATAAAATCTGTATCCAATCATTCCTCCTATTGAAGTACAGATGTTATAGTTGAAAAAAGAAGCAAATACTTTTATATGTGGCCCCTGAAAATACCAATGATCAAAATAATTTGAAAAAGAAAGAACAGAAGGCTTGTTTAACGGCAGATGCCAGGCTAACTGAATCTCAAATCCGGTCTTTTTCTCTATCGCTCTCTGCTCATAAAAGATCCCGAAATTGCAAGGCGATTCATAGGGAGCAACTCCAAAATATTTTTTTTTGATAAGGGAATCCTGAAATGTATTTTGCCGTGAGAAACAAACGAAAAAAATGCAGAAGCAGAAAATAAAAAAAACGCACCTTTTAAACATAAAGAATTTACATCTTAAGCTAAAGGTATTAAATTTTAAAGACCGGGGTGATTAAGCAGCGATCCTGCTTACGAAATATCTTTTTGCAATGGGCAAAAGCGTTTCGTTAAGCGGCACGGTTAAGGCGCAATCAATTGCATAAACGGCCGGGTTTGGCAGCTCACGGTTCTCTGCAATCAGGTCGTGTTTCAATTTTTCGTACGAATAAGAAAAATTTAATTCGCGCACAGAATTATAGGTAGTGATGATGGAGCGCATTTTTTCATCTGACAGCGAATAAAAAGAAAGGTGGTATTGATAAACGTGCACTTCCTGCTGATCGCGGCAATGCAAAAACAAATAACCCTCGTCTGTTTTAAGCGGGGTAATTCCAATTGCTTTTAGTTGAAGCTTATCTTCAACAAAATCATAGATCGTTTTTCCTTCATTAATATGCTGCGCAAAAAGCGGAATAGAAAAATCAATGATCTGAATAATTTCCTGCATCAGTTCATTTTCTTCTGCAGTAGCTTCATACTCCAGTTTCATCTCAGCAAAATTAAATCCTTTAAGATCCTTTTGAAATCCACCTTTCAATTCCTCTGAATTTTTTCTGACAGAAACGAGGTTTTTGTAATGGTCAATCACTTCAGCCAGCCATGGATATACGCGGGTGTGCTGATAATTATCTTTTACCTGCTGCAAATAGCCCAAAAGCTGGTATTTTTTGTACTCAAAGTCAATTAAATGCTCCGTTAACCAGTTTTTACTAAGTTCCATAGCTAATATGTTTAATAGTTATACTAATTTAGCTGTTAAAAAGTTTCATGGCATAATTTTAGCCGATGCTTTATTAACAGTAAATTTGTTAAAACCTATAATTACTTAAACCTTGACCATTAAACATTAAAACGATCAAAATTTAACTCATGAAATCATTAAATCTTAAATTAATTTCCGGCCTATTGGCCTTTATACTTTTAGTTTCCTGCGTACCGCAAAAAAAACTGGAAGAATCTGAAAACAAACTGGCCACGTGCAAAACAGATCTTGACAATGTTAAAAAAGAGGCGCAAGATGCACAGGCAAAATTAAAAGAGCTGCAGGAAACTTTTACTAAAATGCAAAAGGACAATGTAAGTCTTGTACGCGATACAAATTTATTAGGGTCTAACTACAGAAATTTAACAGGGCAGTACGATAAATTGAATAAGACCAATTTAGAATTGATGGCAAGATTAGAAAAACTAATGGACCTTTCTGACAAAGCCAACGCAAAACTTTCTACCGACCTGCAAATGACCCAGCAGGAACTGATGAAAAAACAAGATGAATTAAAATTTCTTGAAGCTCAGTTAAACAAACAAAAAGCAGATTTAGATGCTTTGTCTATGGAATTAAAAAAACGTGAAGCAAGGGTTAATGAGTTAGAAGATGTGCTGAGAAAAAAGGACGAAGCGGCCAATGCTTTAAAAAAGAAACTGAGCGAGGCACTTTTTAATTTTGAGAACAAAGGTCTTACCATTTCAATGAAAAACGGAAAAGTTTATGTTTCTATGGATGAGTCCTTATTATTTGCCAGCGGAAAAACTGCCGTTGAGCCAAAAGGAATTGAAGCATTAAAAAATGTAGCAAAAGTTCTTGAGCAAAACACAGATATTAATGTGTTGGTAGAAGGCCACACAGATAATGTTCCGATGGCTGGTAAAGGAGATATAAAAGACAATTGGGATCTGAGTGTAATGCGTGCAACTTCTGTTACCAAAATAATGCTGGGTGGCGCAACAATCGATTCTAAACGGATTACTGCGGCGGGGCGCGGAGAATTTTTTCCGATTGATCCGGCAAACACTCCTGAAGCAAGAAAGAAAAACCGCAGAACAGAAATAATTCTTACTCCAAAATTAGACGAGTTGTTTAAAGTACTGGAAGGGAATTAATCACAAATCTTTCTGATTTTTCTTATTTATTTTTTCTGATTTTATTATGGGATTTGTAAAAGAGTTTAAAACCTTTGCACTTAACGGAAACGTAATAGACCTTGCAGTGGGTGTAATTATTGGCGGGGCGTTTGGAACGCTAACCAATTCTGTGATTCACGATCTTATTATGCCTCTTATAGGAAAAGTGGTTGGCAATGCCGATTTCAGTAATTTATACATTGCCCTTTCAGATAACATTCCGGAAGGAACAACGTTGGTGGAAGCAAAAAAACTGGGGCCTGTTTTTGCATACGGTAATTTTCTTACCATAGTCATCGATTTTCTTTTGCTTGCATTTTGTATTTTTCTGATGGTAAAAACCATTAACCGCCTTAAGAAAAAAGAAGAGGAGGCTCCTGCAGAACCAACTGCAACCGAAGTATTGCTGGCTGAGATAAGAGACGAATTAAGGAACAAAAAACAAGCTTAACATTTTTTCTGTTGATTGCTTTTCTTTTTTGAATTATATTTAAGGTTCAGAAAAGGGAAAGAACATGAAACATCACATACTTATTTTTTTTCTTGGTTTGTTTTCTGTTTCCGTTTCATTTTCGCAGCAAGATACTTTACCTCTTGAAACAGATATCTTTTACCAGATGCCTTCTTATATTGAAACAGGCTCGGTGTTTTTCAGACACATGCCTGATACTTTTCGTTACTTGCCCGATTACAAATCCGGAGATATTATTTCAGATGAAATGAATTTTGTAAAGGCAGGTTTACTTCAAACAAAGATCAGTTATTATTTAAAACGAAAAGACAAAAATTCTTTTTTTAAAGAGTTCGGAAATTATGCTGAACTAAATAAGCAGATGAAATTCCCCATTGATCCTTCAGCGGAAGCCCGGCTCAAAAAAAACTGGAACAACAAAGACTCTGTGTTTGAAATTCTTTCTGAAATTGAATTCGTAAGAACAGCATTGATTGAAGACAACATGAACCTTGGCGGAAAAAAAAA
>JACMLS010000483.1 GCA_014379485.1 Bacteroidia bacterium
CTTACAATAAATGCAATAATTCAGAAATTGAAAATGAAGGAACTTCCTGGGAAAAACAATGAGGCGCCTAGCCCAGGTACAGGAACACTTCCTCTACTCAAAAAATATTCAGCAGAAATTGATTCATTGCATTTCTATTATTATTCGCGCGACCAATATGGAAATCACCGATATTTGTGGTTCAACCCACAAAATAATCACGCATTTTATTTCAGGTACAACGCTTAAAATTTCCTTTCAAAAAAAACAAATATGATCCTCTCAGAAATACTAAACGAAATAGAACAACTGGCTCCGGCGTCCTTACAAGAAAGTTACGACAATGCGGGCCTGCTTACCGGAAACCGCTCAATGAAAATTACGGGCGCTTTAATTTGTCTTGATTCAATTGAAGCGGTGATTGATGAGGCGATTGAAAATAAATTCAATCTTGTAATTGCCCACCATCCAATAATTTTTTCGGGATTAAAAAAGATCAACGGAAATAATTATGTAGAGCGTGTAATTATAAAAGCAATCAAAAATGATATTGCAATTTATGCGGCACACACCAATCTTGATAACGTAATAAATGGAGTGAACGCAAAAATTTCTGAAAAAATCGGATTGAAAAATCTTCAGATCCTTTCTCCTAAAGATGGCTTGCTTAAAAAACTTGTTACGTTTTGTCCAAACGAACAGGCTGCAAAGGTTCGTGAAGCGTTAGGCAGGGCAGGGGCGGGCAGTATTGGAAATTATGACAACTGCAGTTTTAATTTAGAAGGAACCGGAACTTTTAGAGCAAATGAGAGCGCTGAGCCTTTTGTGGGTAATAAAGGGGAGATTCATTTTGAAAAAGAGACGAGGATTGAGGTGATTTTCGAAAATTTCAAGGAAAAGGCGGTTTTAAGGGCGCTTTTCGAAAATCATCCTTACGAAGAAGTGGCTTATGATGTTTATAGCTTGGCCAATTCTTTAAAGACTGTGGGTTCAGGAATGATTGGGGAGTTTGAAACCGAAATGGAAGAGAAAGACTTTCTTAACTTGCTGAAAACCAATTTTAAAGCCAACGGAATACGCCATACAGCGCTTTTGGGTAAAAAAATTAAGACGGTTGCACTTTGCGGCGGGGCTGGTAGTTTTTTGTTAAAAGCAGCAATGGCAAGGGGTGCAGGGGCTTTTGTGAGCGGAGATTTTAAATACCACGAGTTTTTTGATGCAGATGGAAAGATAGTGGTGACAGATATCGGACACTTTGAATCTGAGCAATTTACAGGCGAAATTTTTTATGATTTAATTAAGAAAAAATTTCCTACATTTGCAGTCCGATTTTCGAAAATCCATACAAATCCGGTAAACTATTTTTAACTATGGCGAAAGCAACTATTAAAGAAAAAGTTGAAGCCTCAACTGAAGAGAAATTAAAAGGCCTTTACACAGTTCAGCTTATCGATTCTAAAATTGACAGAATCAAAATTATTCGTGGTGAATTGCCATTGGAAGTTCAGGATCTTGAAGATGTTGTTGCCGGTTTGGAAACACGCCTTGCAAATTATACAGAAGAAACTGCAGAACTTGAGAAGCAGATCAATGAAAAGAAAAATGCTGCAAAAGAGCATCAGGCCAATATCAAAAAATACGAAACTCAGCAAGGCAAAGTACGTAACAACCGTGAGTACGATGCTATAACCAAAGAGATCGAATTTCAGAATCTTGAGATACAGTTGTGCGATAAAAGAATAAAAGAATTTAAAGCACAGATTGCTGCAAAAAAAGAATTTCTTGATAACGCAGAAACAGATCTGAACGATAAAAAGAAAGATCTTAAAGTAAAAAGAGAAGAGCTGGATGAGATCATTGCAGAAACTCAAAAAGAAGAAGAAGAATTGAAAAAACGCAGCAAAGATAACCTGAAAGGGATTGAGGCTCGTTTACAGAATGCTTACACACGCATTCGTTCTAACTCTCACAACGGTTTGGCTGTTGTTCCGGTTGAGCGTGATGCCTGCGGAGGTTGTTTCAATAAAATACCACCACAAAGACAGTTAGATATACGTATGCACAAAAAAATTCTTGTATGCGAGCATTGCGGAAGAATTCTTGTTGCAGGCGACATTCTTACTGACGAAGAGCAAGCAAAAATTTTAAACTGATATTCTTAAATAATAACCCCGTCGTTTTTCCGGCGGGGTTTTTTCATGTTCTTTATAACAACAATTGGCTAAAAAACTCGCTTAAAAATAAGTTTTTTGGTTTTGAATTAATTTCGCATCTTTGTAAGGTCGAATTCAAAAAAAATAACTGAATTTTCTTTCAGTTAATCTCTCGAAAAAAAAACAAACAACATTCAACAATAAAATTTTATTTTTTTTATTTCTCTAACATAAACCAAAATCAATGTTTGAAGTTCAGGACTTAATGGGAAGGTTATTACCAGACCTAAAAGAAATTGCGAAAAAGCTAGGCGTTTCAACAGAAGGAGTTAAAAAGCAGGAGCTGATTATGGCTATTGTAGATGCGCAGTCAAAAAAGGAAGGTGGTAGTGAGAAACCGGTAAAAGAACCCGGAGAGAAAAGGCCCCGCAAAGTAAAATTAGAACCCATTGTAGAAGAACATGAGGTAGAACCTGAGTTACCACTTGTTGTTGAAGAAGAAATTCAACCTGTGGTAAACGAAGAAAAAGTTGTTGAAGTAAAAGAAGTTCAAAAACCGGCTGAAGAAATTTCATCGGGCAGAAAACAACTTAACCAAAATACACAACAGCATTCTCATCAGCACAATCAAAATCAAAATCAACAAAACCAAAATCAGCAAAATCATAATAATCAAAATCATAATAATCATCAAAACCCCAATCAAAATCAACACAATCAGCAAAATCAAAACCAGAATCAAAACCCTAATCAGAATCAGAATCAGAATCAAAACCAGGGAGGTAACGGAGGAAATGTTGGAGAGAAAAGAAATGAGCAACAACAAATTGTAAGGAAACCTGCAGAGCCTGTTTATAATTGGGATAATATTGTGGCTGCTGAAGGTGTGCTTGAAATTATGCAGGATGGTTACGGATTTTTACGTTCATCAGATTACAATTACTTAAACTCGCCTGATGATGTGTACGTTTCTCAATCGCAAATAAAATTATTCGGTTTAAAAACAGGCGATACGGTGAACGGATCTGTTCGCCCGCCGCGCGAGGGAGAAAAATATTTTCCACTAATAAAAGTAAATTCAATTAACGGCAGAGAACCGGCCTGGGTACGTGATCGTGTTCCTTTCGAATACCTTACACCATTGTTTCCTGAAGAGAAATTTAAATTAACGGGCCATGCTAACCAATCGCTCTCAACACGTATCATGGATATGTTTTGCCCGATTGGTAAAGGGCAGCGGGGTTTAATTGTATCTCAGCCAAAAACAGGTAAAACAGTTTTATTGAAAGAAGTCGCAAACGCAATTGCCGCCAATCATCCGGAAGTTTACCTGATCATTTTGTTGATTGATGAAAGACCTGAAGAGGTAACCGATATGGCACGTAGTGTAAGAGCAGAAGTTGTTTCTTCTACTTTTGATGAGCCTGCAGAAAAACACGTTAAGATCGCAAACATTGTTTTGGAAAAAGCAAAACGTATGGTTGAGTGTGGACACGATGTGGTAATTCTGCTCGATTCCATTACACGCCTTGCACGTGCATACAACACGGTTTCTCCTGCATCCGGAAAAGTTTTATCAGGTGGTGTAGATGCAAACGCTTTGCACAAACCAAAACGTTTTTTTGGTAGCGCACGTAATATTGAGAACGGTGGTTCTTTAACCATTCTTGCAACTGCTTTAATTGATACAGGCTCTAAAATGGACGAGGTAATTTTTGAAGAGTTTAAAGGAACAGGTAATATGGAAATGCAATTGGATAGAAAACTTTCCAATAAACGTATTTTCCCTGCTATTGACCTTGTATCATCTTCTACACGTCGCGATGATCTGTTGGTAGATTCTGCCATGTTGCAACGCGTATGGATCTTAAGAAATCATTTGGCAGATATGAATCCGGTTGAAGCTATGGAGTTTATCCGCGACAGGGTAAAAAACACAAAATCAAACGAAGAATTTTTGATTAGTATGAACGGGTAGAATTTTTTGCCATGTCTCGGTACATCTCGTCACATACCATTACCTGATTTTTACCAGTATGGTATGTGACGAGACACCCGACATGACAAAAAAAATGTAAAGAGAATTTTAAAGAAATGAAGAATAAACCTCTGCTCTTAGCAATCATTTACTCGGTAATTTACATTGGTGCTACGCTTTATTTTTATTTTAGCCAGCAACTGCCTGCTTTTAAAATGGTATATGTTATCAGTATGGCTGCGGTGTTGCCTTTTGTTATTCTTACCATTAAAATTCAACGCGATTCGGTTTACCAGGGAATTATTTCGGGAAAAGAAGCAGCTAAAGAAGGGATGAAGTTTGTTTTGTACAGCGCTTTGATTTTGGGTGCTTTTCAGATCGCTTTTTTTTACGGAGGCTGGAGAGATTTTAAAATTGAAACCATTCCGGGGTTTTACAGGGCATGGGTAGATAGTTTGTCTGCAGACGATAAAGTAAAATACTTTGAGGTTGGCACACAAAAGGTAATGGCAAGATTGTCTCCCGCGCAGATAGAAAAATTCAGGGAAGAACTGATTCAAAAGAACATTGCTATTCAGATTGAAGGGATTACTGTTTTTAAAGAATTTACCGGGGTATTTTTCAGGTTATTTTTCGCTGGTCTTTTTTCTTCTTTCCTGGCCGCTCTCTTCTTAAAAAGGAAATAAATTACCGCCATTTTTATCGGGTTATATTCTCAGATTGCCTCTCAAAGGCATTGTTTTTTTCCTTAATTTCGCGTAAGAAAGAGAATACTTGTTTGAATCTCTTTAAAACAAAAAACTAATTCATAAAAAAAATCCTATGAAAAAATTTGCAAAACGATTCGGAATTTTTCTGCTTTTTGTAGTTGTTGTTTATTTGGTGCTGTGCATTTTTGGCCCAAAAGAAAACGGAATCAGCAGAACAGTAAGCATCAATGCCTCGCCAGAAGTGGTAAGTTCAACTATGGGAGATTATAAATTCTTTGTTGAGAAATGGAGCCCATGGACAGAAAAGGATCCTAACGCGAAAATTACTTATACAGGCGACCCAAAAACAGTTGGTCATAAATACACCTGGGAAGGAAACGATTCTGTTGGGTCAGGAAGTATGACCGTAGATTCTATTTCTGCAAACAGGGTAGTAACAGCGCTTGAGTTTCTGAAACCTTTTAAATCATCTAACAAAATGTGGTTAGATGTGCAACCTGATGGAGCAGGAAGTAAGGTAGAATGGAAAATGAGAGGTGAAATTCCTTTTATGATGAGAGGAATGATGATGTTTATGAATTTTGAAAAAATTATGGCCCCTGACTTTGATAAAGGCGCAAAAAAAATGAAAGAGGCAATTGAAGGTATGGC
>JACMLS010000484.1 GCA_014379485.1 Bacteroidia bacterium
AGAAAAAAACAGAATATAAAATTATTCGTTTTGATTTTCGGCTCATCTTAAAATATTTACAATTTAAATTTCTTATTGTATCATTCCCTCAAATTCTTCTTCGCCCATAATTTTTACTCCTAAGCTTTCAGCTTTCTTCAGTTTCTCAGGCCCCATATCTGCACCCGCCAATACAAAAGAGGTTTTCTTAGAAATACTTCCTGAATTTTTTCCTCCGTGCTTTTCAATCAGGTCTTTAATTTCATCTCTTCCCCACTTTGTAAATTTTCCGGAAACAACAATACTGAGACCTTTTAATTTTTCGGTATGCCCTTCTGTTTGTTCTGCCGCCAATTCAAACTGCAAACCTTTTTCCCGCAAACGATTTACCAGGCTTATAAATTCTTCGTTTGAAAAATATTCAATTAAACTTTTTGCAATGATTGTTCCCACTTCATCAATATTCTCAAGTTCTTCTGGCGTTGCTTTTAAAAGAGCATCCATAGTTTTTACTTTCTTCGCTATTTTTTTTGCTGTGTTCTCTCCCACATGCCTTATTCCAATTGCATACAAAACACGCTCAAACGGAACATTTTTAGACGCTTCAATTCCCGCAATTAAATTGGTTGCAGATTTTTCTGCCATTCTTTCAAGCGGAAGCAATTGTTCTTTTTTAAGGTCATATAGATCAGCATAGTTTTTTATCAGTCCCGCTTTAAATAATTGTTCAATCGTTTCTCCTCCCAAACTATCAATGTTCATGGCGCGTCGGCCAACAAAATGTTCTATCTTTCCAACAATCTGTGGCGGACAACCCGACTCGTTTCTGCAATAATGATTTGCCTCGTCTTCGTTTCGCTGCAATTCAGTCTTACACTCCGGGCAATGCGTTTCATAAATTGTTTTTTGTGAATCCGCAGGTCGTTTACTCAGGTCTACTCCCACAATTTTAGGAATGATCTCTCCGCCTTTTTCAACAAAAACATGATCGCCTATGCGCACATCTAATTTTTCTATTATGTCGGCATTGTGAAGCGATGCGCGTTTAACTGTTGTACCAGCTAATAAAACCGGTTTTAAATTTGCAACAGGCGTTATGGCTCCAGTTCTTCCAACCTGGTAAGAAATACTCTCTAAAACAGTTGAAACCTGCTCTGCCTTGAATTTAAAAGCAATGGCCCAGCGCGGAGATTTTGAAGTAAGCCCCAACTGATCTTGCTGTGCGTAATTATTTACTTTAATTACAATTCCATCAATATCAAAAGGAAGATCGAATCTTTTTTTATCCCAATACTCAATAAACTCATTTACTTCATTAATACCTTTACACACTTTTGAATGTTCGCTTGTTTTAAATCCCCAGCTTTTTATTGCCTCTAAACTTTCGTGATGAGATTTAAAGGGAAGATCTTCTCCGAGCACATTGTAAATAACGCAATCTAACGTTCTTGACGCAACCACAGCAGAATCCTGCATTTTCATTGTGCCCGACGCAGCGTTTCGCGGATTGGCCAAAAGCGGTTCACCAATTTCTTCGCGTTCTTTATTTATTTTTTGGAATACTTTATGTGGAAGAAAAATTTCTCCGCGCACTTCAAATTCTTTTGGAATGTTTTTACCGTTTAAAGTAAGCGGCAGAGAACGGATTGTTTTTGCGTTGGTACTCACTTCATCTCCCTGTACACCATCACCACGTGTAATGGCCTGGCTAAATTTTCCGTCTTTATAAATTACGCTGATGGAAAGTCCGTCGAATTTTAATTCGCATACATAATCTATCTCTTCCGGAAAAAGAGAATCTGCGGTCATTTCCAAACCTTTCTTAACACGTCCGTCAAAATCATTCATCTCTTCTCTTGAATAAGAATTGGAAAGAGAAAGCATAGGATATTTATGCTTTACAGATTTAAATTCTTTGGTAACCTGTCCGCCCACACGTTGTGATGGAGATTCGGGAGAAAGAAATTCAGGAAAATCTTTTTCGAGCTGCATTAATTCTTCGAGCAATTTATCAAATTCAAAATCGCTGATGGTTGGTGTATCGAGCACATAATAATTGTAATTGTGCTGTTCAATTGTTTTGCTAAGCTCTTCAATTTTTTTTTGAGCAGAAAGTGCGTCCATAAAAAACTAAATTTTAAACATTAAAAAACGAGTCCGTAACTTATTCCTCCAAAAAACTGAAAGCTGAAACCGTTACTGCATTGATCTTTATAATACATTGTTGGTGTTAGTCCTATCCTGAAAACAGTTCCTTTATTTTCGGGCTGAAAACGAACACCAAGCCGAAAAATTCCATAATAAAGATTGCCGTAAGCAAAGGTTTTATTTTCATCGCAATCTTCTACCCATTTACGCTGAAAAGTAAGCCCTATTCCTGCTTCAAGATACCTGCCGTTCTTCCCAAAACAAAAATTTTCTTCGGCAAGGTATATCTGCGAAAAATGTTTTCCATTAGGTAAAGGGCCTGCGCCTATTCTTGAAAAAAACTTAAACGCCGGCGTATTCACAAAGATCCGTTCATAGTTAAGAGAATACAAACCTGAATTTCCGCCCAACTCAATATAGGCTGTATTGTGAGGAATTTTAATACTGTCTGCATCTTTAATTGTATCAACAATCTCCCCTTGTGAAAAAAAATCGCATGTAAAAAAAAGTAAAAAAAGTATACAAAATGTTTTTTTCAAAGGAAAATCAGTTGGATTATTTCCCCTAAAATAACTCAAAAAAATGTAAATAAACCGATTTTTTTTTGCAATTTTGCAGGTAGAAATTTGAAGTTCTTTTTAAGCATTTTCCCTCAGTAAATCATTTTAAATGCCCGGGTGTTGAAATTGGTAGACAAGTACGTTTGAGGGGCGTATGCCGTTAGGTGTGGGAGTTCGAGTCTCCTCCCGGGTACCATTACGGAAAGGGGGCGAATTTCGCCCCCTTTTTCATTTTCAACCCCTTTGTAACGCCCGCCAATTGCGGCTGTCAGCCATATCAACTTATTAATATTTTCCGTTCTAACTTCGCCTTTTGAAAATACCGCTTTTTCTTTAAGGCTCGAACGAATGATTTCACGTTTGCCGTTTATATCAGTGAAATGAAATAAATGCCCTAAATTTTGTACCGCCGTTAAACCTTTCTTTAAATATGTTCTGTATTCAAGTTCCGTTTCGTTAAACCTTATTTGTTGGCTTAACAGGTTTTCAATTTTGGGTTCAATGCTTTGTTTTATTTCCCTGTATTCACTCATTACAATTTCACCATCAAGCATCATTTGTTGAGCGCGGTTAATGCGTTCGCGGTTTTTATCAATTTCAATTTCTAAAACTTTTCTATCGGCTACTTTTTCGTCGCCTTGTCTTTTAAAAACCTCTTTTAAAACTTCGTTATACAATTCTTTTATCTCATTTATAAATTTAAAGCTACTTAGTAAATTTGAGAAGGCTGTGTTGACTTCATCAGCCTTAACCCTTTCTTTACAACCTTTGAGGCAATGATAGTAATAATGCTTAATACCGCTTCCGCCCGTTGATCCGCTCCCGCACAAATTTTTTCCGCAACGCGGGCAAGTTAAAAAACCTCTTAACGGTAATTGATCTTTTACGCTAACGGTATATGTTTTCTTTAAACGCCGTCCGGTTAAAACAAATTGTACCTCATCGTAAAGCGCCTCAGTTATTAAAGGTTCGTGAATGCCTTTTACAATTTGCTCGCCCTCGGTTTTGTAGGCCTTAACTATCATTCGCCCGCAATACGCCGGATTTTTAAATATTAAATTGAATCGCGCTTTACGGAAATTGTTTCCCTTTTCATTACACATTCGGCGAACTTCTTCAACCCCGTATTGGCCCGTTGCTAATTGTTCAAAGGCCCATTTAATAATTGGCGCTTCTTCATTAAGTACAATTATTCTTTTTTCATTTTCGTCAAGTTTATTATTATAGCCCCGTGGCGCTTTTGAAATCCAGCGGCCTTCTTTTTTTGCCCGCCTCATACATACCAAAGTATTCAAAGCCCTGCGGTCGTTTTCTACTTCGGGGGCTGATAAATAAAAAGCTAACATTATTTTGTTCTCAGGAACGTTTAAGTCTATTGGTTGCTCGATAGCAATTGGTTCTATGCCTAACTTATTTAAAGTACTTATCATTCCATAAGCATCTGGCGCGTTTCGCGAAAACCTGTCCCATTTGGCAAAAAGTAACATGTTAGCTTTTAGTTTTTTGGTTTTGAGTTTATTTAGCATACTACTAAACGCAGGTCGGTTAAAAGTTTTGGCTGAATAATCTTCAATAACAATTTCAACAATTTCAATACCATGTAGTTCACAATACTTCCTTAAAAAATCCTGTTGATGATTTAAGGAGTGGCCTTTGTCAGCCTGTTCATCGGTTGACACACGAATATAAATGATGGCTCTCTTTTTCATAGTTTTTTTTATGCTGCTAATTTTAATTGTTCTTCTGAATTTTGGTTTTCTATTTTAAACTCTGCTTCCCTTATTCTCATTTGCAAAAACACTTTGAAGTCAAGTTCCGCGAGCATGTATAAAAATTCTCTTATTTCTGAAACTTCGCCATCGGTAAATTGTTTGCCGGTTTTTTGCAAAATGCTTTTACATTTGGTTAAACTTATTTTTTCCGTTTCTTTCATCATTATCGTTTTGCCTTTTTAAATAAAAATCTTTTTCCTAACAGA
>JACMLS010000485.1 GCA_014379485.1 Bacteroidia bacterium
TTTCTTATCATGATCATAGTAGCCGGCATTTCTTTCATTGCTTTTCGCAATAAAAAGAAAGCAAACGTTGAGATCGCAAAACAGAAATTACTCGTAGAGACCAAACAGAAAGAAATTCTTGACAGCATTCGCTACGCAAGACGAATACAAAACGCATTGATAACGCAGGAAAGCAGTTTTGAGCGTATGCTTAAGAAGCTAAGAAAGAATTGAGCACCTATGAGCAACTCTCTCTTCAGAAAAAAATCGTTTCAAAAAATTTCTCAGCAGATTTCTGAGAACGATGCGGCGCACGGAGGTATGCATTTATCAAAACAACTTTCTGTGTGGCATCTTACCGCTTTTGGTGTGGCTGCAATTATTGGCGCAGGAGTTTTCAGTACTATCGGAAAAGCGAGTGCAGATGCAGGTCCTTCTGTTGTGTTCCTTTATATTTTTGTGGCCATTGCCTGTAGTTTTGCGGCTTTTGCTTACGCAGAGTTTGCTTCTATGGCTCCGGTTTCAGGAAGCGCATACACGTATTCTTATATTGCGTTTGGAGAGTTGATTGCCTGGATCATTGGCTGGGGATTAATTATGGAGTACGCCGTTGGAAACACAACGATCGCCGTTTCGTGGAGCGATTATTTTACAAGTTTAATGGACACTGTAAAAATAAGCTGGCTCGGAATTGAAAACGGAATTCATGTTCCCGAATGGGCAAGCGTAGATTATATTTCTGCAAAAAAAGGATTTAATGAAGTTTCAATTTTTTTAAGTGATAAAGCAAATCAATTGAAAGATCTTCCGCTTTATAAGCAAGAAACTTATAAGGCCTGGCAATCTGCGCCGGGTTTCGGAAATTTTAAACTCATATTAGATGTGCCTGCATTGGCTGTAACCATTTTAATTACGTGGTTAGTTTACGTGGGAATAAAAGAAACACGCAATGCAAGTATTGCAATGGTCATCATAAAAATAATTGTAATTCTGCTTGTACTTTGCATTGGTGTTTTTCAAATTGACTTTACCAATTTCAATCCGTTTATGCCTACCGGCGTGCCCGGAATTTTAAAAGGAATTTCAGGAGTGTTTTTTGCTTATATAGGTTTTGATGCCATTGCTAATTCTGCAGAAGAATGTAAAAATCCTTCCCGCGATCTGCCGAGAGGAATTTTAGGTTCAATACTTATTTGCACGGTACTTTATATTTTAATCTCACTGGTCATTACCGGTATGGTAAAATATACAGACCTGCGTTTAAATGATCCATTATTTTATGTTTTTCAGAAAACAGGTTTCAAATGGCTTTCTGTAATTGTTGCGGTGAGCGCCATTGTTGCTATTGCGGGCGTGTTACTTGTTTTTCAGATGGGACAGCCGCGCATCTGGATGAGCATGAGCCGCGATGGTTTGCTTCCGAAAAGATTTTCTGTCATTCATCCTAAATATAAAACACCCTCGTTTGCAACTATTGTAACAGGTGTTGTAGTATGCTCTTCCATTTTAATAATTCCCTCAGATACAGTTCTGGAATTATCGAGCATGGGAACTCTTTTTGCTTTTGTATTGGTATGCGCAGGAGTTTTAAAATTGCAGAACGATCCGGATGTGCCGCAACGCAAATTTAAAACTCCTTATGTAAACGCAAGATACGTTTTACCTGTGTTGAGTGCAATAGCAATTTTCTTACTCTTCAGATTTAATTTAGTGGGAGTAGTACAATTTTTTGCGTGGAAGAATTTTGAAACTTTCTTTAATAAAA
>JACMLS010000486.1 GCA_014379485.1 Bacteroidia bacterium
TATTATTTCCAATCACAAAAAATTCAGAATACAAATAATCTACACACAAATAAACCGCGACAAGAACAACAAACCCACATTTACACAACACAGTTATTTTTTAGACAGCTCAACTTATTTTTATTGCGCCAGTCTTGTAAAATTGCCCTGTTCCATTCTTGCTCTGCAGAAACTGAACGAGATGAATATTCAGGGCCTTGATATGAATGCGAGAATGTTTACAGACAGCACCATTGCCTGTCATAAAAAAGTCACCAAAGACACCTCAGCAAAAAGCGGTTTTCCAAGTATGGCGCAGTACATACGCAGAATGTTACTGGTAAGCGACAACCTTGCCTTCGGCAGAACCTACGAATTTCTTACGCCCGATTACATTCACACAGAACTTGTAAAACGCGGCTACAAGAACATGCGCATTGTACATCGTTTTGATGGAGGCTGCACAGGCGATGCCAATCTCTTTTGCAATCCCATTGATTTCTTTGACGAAAAGGGAAATAAACTATTTGAACAAAAAAGCTCTGCCGCAAAAAAAAAATACGAAAATCCTATCGGCACCGTAAAAGTCGGGACTTCTTACGTAACCTCAGGCGGAAAAAAAATAAACGAACCCAAAGATTTTACCAATTACAATTTTATGAGTTTGCAAAACATTAATGATGTTTTAAAAAATCTCGTATTCCTTCCTTCCGTTCCCGAAAATAAAAAATTTAACCTGAAAGAAAACGATCGAAAATTTTTATTGAAATATTTATGCATGTATCCCGGAGAAAGTGATTACCCCAGGTATGGAAACAGAAAAGAATATTATGATTCCTATAAAAAATATTTTTTGTATGGCGATTCTAAAAAAGATATTACAAATAAAGACGTGCGTATTTTTAATATTGTGGGCCAGAGCTACGGTTTTATGGTTGACTGCGCCTACATTGTAGATTTTAAAACAAAATCAGAATTCATCTTAAGCGCTGTCATCTACGCAAACGAAGACGAAATAATTAACGACGGTAAATACGAATACAAATCAGTAGCCCTGCCCTACCTCAGCAAACTCGGAACTCTGTTTTTAGAGTACGAGAAAAAACGCAAAAAGAAAATTCTGCCTGTGCTGGAAGAGTTTAAATTAGAAAACCTGAAATGATTTTTTTGAAACACATAGAACACATAGTTTGATTCTTTTCTATGTGCTCTATGTTTCTAAATGTTTAAGAAGGGAAAGGCAATCAATACCGCGCATACTCGGCGCGCACAAAATCTACCAGCTCTTTCACATACCCGTCAGAAAAATCGAATTTGATTCCTGCAGCCGTGTAGATCTCGGGAATTGTTTTGGTGTAACCCAGTTTAAGAAAATCCTGGTAATGCGTTAAAGCAGAAGTATGATCTTTTTTGTAATTCCTCCACATGGCAATAGCGCCTTATTGCGCAAAACCATATTCAATATAATAGAACGGAACTTCAAATAAATGTAATTGCACCTGCCAGCTTCTGCGTAAAAATTGTTCGA
>JACMLS010000049.1 GCA_014379485.1 Bacteroidia bacterium
ATTAAAGCCCTCTGAATTCTTTCTGCATAATAAATACTATCCATAACCTCTTTGTTCTTCTCATTCAGTTTATCAAATGCCTCATCTACTTTTACTTTCTGCTCTTCAATAATTTTTTTCTGTTTTTGGGTGATGCGGAAACGATTAACAACGAACAACAAACCCAAAACAACCAACGATAGACCAACGACTAACGAATAACGCTGAAATTTTTCCTGTTTAAGCGAAGCGTTTTGTGCTGCAAGTTGGGCGTCTTTTACCTTTTGTTCTTCAGCATTTTTCACAGAATCTGCAGCTGCCCGTTTTTCATATTCGTATTTGAGCTGGTTTTTTACAGATGCTTTTTTAGTTTCGTTGTTGATAATACTGTCACGCATAATCACAAACACTTCATAATACTCAAGTGCGTTTTTATAATCTCCGGTTGACTTGTAGATATTAGTTAAGGTTTTTGCTGCGTTCCTGATGCTTTCCGGAAAGCCCAGTTCCCTGCTTATCTGAAGCGATTTTTTAGAACACTCCAGGGCTTCTTTATATTTTTTTTGTTTCCAATAGGTCTTACCCATATTTACGTAAGAAAAAGCATTTCCGGCTCTATCACCAATCTCTTCCTGCAACTTAAGGCTTCTTCCAAAGTTGTCGAGTGCCGCAGAAAAATTGCTTTGCTGATAATAAATAGTGCCCATGTTATTGTGAGCTGTTGCAAGACGTTGCTTGTCTCCTGTTTGTTTCTGCAATTCCAGGCTTTTAGAATAGTATTCAAGAGCCTTTGTTCCCTCGCCAAGATCCTGGTAATAGTGTCCTAAATTGTTATATGATTCCGCTATCCAAACCTTGTCTCCAATCTCCATTCTTATTTTCAAACTTTTTTCAAGGTATTCCAAAGCCTTGCGCATTTCACCCTGATCCTGGTAAATACCGGCTATGTTATTGTAGCAATAGGCAATTCCGGATTTATCAAGAATCTCCTCTGATATTTTCAAGCTTTTATCAAAATACTCAAGCGCCTGAGGAATATTGCCTTTACGATTTAAAAGATAGCCTGTATTATTAAAAACATCTGCATGCCATTTAGAATATTTTTTTTTAAGAAAGGGCGTAAGTGAACCAATAGTAAGGTTTTTTTCTACTATTGTTCTGAGTTCTGCGTTATAGAGTGGCCATATTGCATCATCACTTTCTGATTCTATCAGAATATTTAAAATAGCGCAACGTGTAGTATCGTGTTTTGCATTTTTAAGAACGAGTTTAAGGGAGTCGGTGGTTTGGTCTTGTGCAGATAACAAAAGAGGAAAAAGAAAGAGAAGGAGCAAGCCTTGTTTCATTTCTCAAACATAAGAAAAAAAAAGATTTTTTGGTTAAAGAATTTTCAGAAGAAACGCAGCAGTAATCCCGAAAAGGCAGAGGCTAAAAAAAGCAGGAGTAAAATAATGATCACCCATTTTCGCCCTTTACCTGAAGAAGTAAATTCGTAATCGCAAATGGGGCAAAACTTACTGTCTTTACTTACCATCATTGCGCAGGAAGGGCATTCTTTCTTTTTCATTTTTTGGCAGAAATTGAAAGGGTATTTATCAAGTAGCTAAAGTAATAAAATTTAATTTCTGTTCCTGAGGTGTTAAGATTGGCAAGCCGCCGAAACTATTTTGTTTTGAGAAATCTGACAGCATGATAAAGATCAGTATCCGGACCGGAATTAGTCATTTAGCATACACCAGGAATTTTCTTCTTTTGTATAAGTTACAATTACCTAAAACCAAATAAAATGAAAAATATGGAAACGAAAAAACAAATTGGCATCTGGATGGATCATTCGGTTGCTCACATTATGAAACCTGCCAACAATGCTTTTGAAAACAGCACACTTAAATCGGAATTTACGCATAATGAAAAAATGCACAGCCTCAGCAAGAACGAAAACCTTATGCATAATAAAGAACAGCATGAACAGGCAAAATATTACAAGAGTATTGCAGATAGCATTAAAGATTATAAAGAAGTAGTTCTGTTTGGTCCAACCACCGCAAAAGAGGAACTGGCAAATTTACTTAAAGCAGATCATCATTTTGAGCATGTAAAAATTGTTGTAAAACACGCAGATAAAATGACAGAGAATCAGCAACACGCTTTTGTGAGAGAGCATTTTCACCTCGCATAAAATCTTTTCGGGGAACCAAAATTCAAACAGAACGCAATGAAAAAGAATAGAAATACAGCATCAGAAAATATTTATCCCGACACGGTAATGTATGCAGAGCGACCAGCATTTCTGTTTGCCGCAAGAAAAATCAAAGGAATAAAAAGATTTTTTGGAGTTATAAAAAAACTGGTTGGGTATAGTCCTAAAAAAGTTTCGGCAATCAGTTATTGAGTTTTTACATATTAAATAAAGCAGGCATGAAAAAGAAATTCAAAATCCTTATTGCAACAGATTATTCAGAAGCTGCAAAGAATGCCGCGATTTATGCTGTTCAGTTTGCAAAAAGTATCAATGCAGATCTTATGATTATGCATACTTATGATGTTCCTGAACTTTCTACTCCGGCAGAGGTTATGAACGGAACAGAGTACAGAATTGAACTTGAAGAATCTGAACTTAGCGAATTGGAATATCAAAGAAAGAGACTTTTTGAATCGTTGAATTTCAGCGCTGATGAACCGGCTTGCGAGTGCTTTGTAACCGCAGGCGAAGCAGGGGCTGAGATAAGCAAAGCGGCAAAAAACCACGGTGTAGATCTGATTATTGCCGGAACCCATGGTGCCACTGGCTTTCGCGAAATTTTTTCAGGATCTAATACCGCCTACCTCATAAAAAAATCGGAAGTTCCTGTGCTTGCAATTCCTGTGGGTGCAGAATTTTCATCAATAAACCAAATAGTGTTTGCTACCGAAGAACGTGAAGGAGAATTGCCTGCAATAAGTTTTGTGATTGATTTTGCCAGGAAATTTAATGCAGCAGTTACCATCCTTCACATTTCTGAACAGGTGCGCACAGAACCAACTGAAGAGCAGGCATTGAATAAATTCATAACTGAATTAAAAAGTAAAATTTTGTATGATAAGCTAAATGCACACTTGATTTATAATACAAATGTTATTGAAGGCATAAATGATTTCTGCGCAGAGAAAAAAGCAGACTGGCTGGTAATGTCTCCGCAGAAAGTTTCATTGCTGCAAAAAATATTTACTCCTTCCTCTGGCACAACAAGAAAAATGAGCTTTCATACAGTTGTACCTCTTTTCTCTGTTCCTGATCAGTATGTTTCTGGATCAGAAAAGGTGAAGGAATTGTCTGATGTTGATGAGGAATACCTGAGTGATGAGTTTTAAAAAAAGCCCGTTGATTTAAAGCTATGTTATCATGCGTTTTGTTTTACGACCGGGCTTTAATTAATCTTCTGATATTTTTTTCAATGTAATGTTCAGAAGTTATCAACGCCCGCTGTATTCTCCGCGCATAATAAATACTATCCATCACTTCTTTATTTTTCTCATGCAATTTTTCAAAAGCCTCGTCTACTTTTACTTTTTGCTCCTCAATAATTTTTTTCTGTTTGTTGGTTACCCGAAAGCGGTTAATTACAAATCCTAATCCGCCCAAAACGATCAGCAAGCCAACAACTAACGAGTAACGCTGAAACTTTTCCTGTTTAAGCGAAGCGGTTTGTGCGGCAAGTTGCGCGTCTTTTACTTTTTGCTGCTCGGCATTTTTTACTGAGTCTGCCGCAGATTTTTTTTCGTATTCGTATTGAAATTGCTTTTTTGTACTCGACTTTTTCGCTTCCATATTATTTAAACTATCGTTCATGCGAACATAGAGTTCAAATAGTTCGAG
>JACMLS010000487.1 GCA_014379485.1 Bacteroidia bacterium
TTATTCTGAGCAGGAATTTAATTCTATAGTAAAAGGAGAAATGATGGTGCATTCCAAAAAAATTTCTCCGCAGGCTTTTTCAACCATTAACGATTATGATATTAAATACCATCGCTTTCACTGGAACGTTGATCCGGCAGTAAATTATATTTCGGGCGATGTGTTTACCATTTTTACAACTTCTGTCAATGGTTTTGATTCGATCAGGTTTAACCTTTCTGTTGTTATGGCTGTAGATTCTGTTGTCTATCACAACATACATCTTACATACGTTCAGTATGGAAACAGTATGCTTTCTGCTGCTTTACCTTCTGCACTTGCGCAAAACGTTACCGATTCTGTTTGTGTTTACTATCGCGGTTTTCCGCCAAGTACGGGTTTCGGATCTTTTATACAGAGTACTCACGGCACACCCGCTGTTCCGGTTTTGTGGACTCTTTCTGAACCTTACGGTGGAAGTGACTGGTGGCCCTGCAAAAATTCGCTGACCGATAAAGTTGATTCTATTGATGTGTTTGTTACTTGCCCTGCCGGAAACAAAGTTGCATCAAACGGCGTTTTACTCTCAGAAACTGCTTTGGGCTCTGACAGAACTTTTCATTGGAAACATAAATATCCTATTGCAACTTATTTAATTTGTTTTGCCTGCACCAACTATGAAAAATATTCTGATTTTGTTCCTTTCGGTGCAACCAATCTTGAAGTGGTGAATTATGTTTATCCGGAAGATTCTGCAAGCGCGGTTTCTCAAACTTCAAACATAGTTCCGGTAATGCAATTGTTCGATACACTTTTTGGAGTCTATCCTTTTGTAAATGAAAAATACGGCCACGCGCAATTTGGCTGGGGCGGTGGTATGGAACACCAGACCATGACGTTTATGACTGGCTTTGGGCATGAATTGATGGCGCATGAATTAGGGCATCATTGGTTTGGCGATAAAATTACCTGCGGCAGCTGGCAGGACATTTGGCTCAACGAAGGTTTTGCAACCTATCTTTCAGGCTTAACTTACGAGCATATGTTTGGCGGTTACTGGTGGCCAATTTTTAAAAGCGGAAGAATTGGAATGGTTACCTCTGCACCAGATGGCTCTGTATGGTGTAATGACACAACAAACGTAAACAGAATTTTTGACGGGCGATTGACTTACGCAAAAGGCGCAATGATCTTAAATCAGTTGCGTTGGGTAATTGGCGATTCTGCTTTTTTTGCCGCGACAAATAATTATCTGAACGATCCTTCTTTTGCTTACAAGTTTGCAAGAACGGCAGATCTTAAAAATCATTTCGAAATTTCTAGCGGGCAAAATCTTACCTGGTATTTTAATGATTGGTTTACCGGAGAAGGATATCCTACTTATCAGATCAATTGGTCGCAGGCGGGTAATATTGTAACCTTTACGGTGAATCAAGGCCAATCTCATGCATCCGTTCCGTTTTTTGAATTGCCAATACCCATTCAGTTTAAAAATGCAACGCAGGATACCATTTTAAGAGTTAACCACACTTTTTCCGGACAAACTTTTACTGCTACCATTCCTTTTACCGCAGATTCTTTAAAATTCGATCCTGAATGGAATATTATTTCTGCAAACAATAATATTTCTTCAGTAAATCAAATTCCGCAATCAAAAAACGAGATCAACATTTTTCCAAATCCCGTTTCAGATCAACTTCAGGTTAACGTTACTAACTTAAAAGGAGATGCGACCGTTGAGATCTTTGATCTTGCCGGTAAAAAAGTTTCTTCTCAAAAAATGAATTTCAGTTCAGTAAATGCTATTTTTGTGGTAGATGTAAGATCGCTGGCAAAAGGAGAATATCAACTGAGTATTATTAACGCAAATAAAAAAATCACAAAACCATTTATAAAATCAAATTAATCTATAGAAATAAAATAACACACATGAAAAAAAATCTACTCCTTCTCTCCCTTTTAATTTCCGGATATTTTTTCGGACAAACGTATCCAAGTTTAAATGTTTCTATGCTTGGCACCTTAAGTCCATGCTCGGTTAACAACTGGTATGCATCTGGCTCAAACACAAAATACTCTTCTGTAATTGGCTGGGCAAACCCTGTTGACAATAAAGAGTATGCAATTATGGGCGGTACAGACGGGTATTACTTTATTGAAGTGACCAATCCAACTACACCTGTGCTTCGTGATTTTGAAGTGGGAGTAAACAACAATTGCCTGTGGAGAGAAATGAAAATGTATGGCAATTATTGCTACATGATAAGTGACGACGGACCTGCCAACGGTTTTATCATTGCCGATCTTTCTTATTTGCCAGATTCTATACATGTGGTGCATAAGGGAAATTCAATTATCAGAACCTGCCACACATTATTTGTTGATGGAAATAAATTGTATTGCGGCGGTATAAACACTTTAGCTTTGGGTTCGCAGGCAATGGCTGTTTATGATTTGAGTGCTAACCCTGAAAGCCCGACACTATTACGCTATCTCGGTCAGGATTATCCTTCGCTTAATTACGTTCATGACATGTGGGTGCAGAACGACACTGTTTTTGCCTCTTGCGGAAACCAGGGTTTACACATTTACAAATTCAACACCAACAATACATTTACAGAACTTGCATCTTATACAGGTTATGTACAGGCCGGTTACAACCACAGCAGTTTCAGAACAAAAAATAAAAACACTTTGGTTTTTTGTGATGAAGTTCCTACAAACACAGTTGTAAAAATTTTAGATGTAAGTAATCTTGGTAATCTTACTATGATGGACACCATCCACTCCAACATGGGTGCAACGCCGCACAATCCTTACATATTGGGCGATTCTCTCGCGCTGGTTGCCTATTACCAGGATGGTCTTTACCTGTTTGACATTTCAAATCCATCTAACGTAACAGTTGCCGGATTTTTTGATACGCATTACCAGAACGGTTTAAATAACGGGTTTCCAAGCTCACCCACATCTTACATGGGCGCATGGGCCGCAGATCCGTTTTTACCAAGCGGAAATGTATTGGTAAGCGATATGCAAAACGGCTTATTTGTTTTAGACATAAGCGCAGTTACTGCCGGAATAAAGAAAAACAAAAAACCTGAAATTTCTTTTAACCTGTTTCCAAATCCAACAACAGATCAGCTGAACGTTTCTTTGATCAATTACAAAGGAGATGCAACAGTAGAGATCATTGATCAGCTTGGAAGAAAAGTTTCTTCACAA
>JACMLS010000488.1 GCA_014379485.1 Bacteroidia bacterium
ATAATATTTAAACCGAAAGTCTGCCGCTGAAAAGGAATTTCTAAGCATTTGGGTTTACACTTTCTTAGCCGCGAATGGCGCTAATTTTCGCAAATGAAAAATCTGTGTTGATCAATTCGCGCAAATTTGTGTAATTGGCTGACAAAATCGATTCGCGGTAATTTGCGCCATTCGCGGCTCACTTTTTGTGAATTCTTATTGAAGTTTTACTTCGTACACATCAGTAGAACTGCGTACAATACCATTCACAAAAAAACCGCCGGATTGGGGGATTTCTTCTACGAGGTCAAAAACTTTGCAGGATGAAGGGAGGCGCGAAAAAATGAGTGTGAATCTTTTTGCTGTTTGAGCCGGTACATGCGTCCAATCAGGAAAAAGTGTAATTGCTTCTGCATGCAGCAAGCCGCTTTTGTGCGAAGAAGTTCTGTCAATAAGAAAAGTGGTTTGCCAGACACGGATAAAAAAATCATCTTCATTTGGCGGAAACAAACAATGAACAATGACCTGGCCTTCTTCTAAAGAAAATTGTTTCAATTCTTCTTTTGTTTCTTCAGAAATTTTTACTTCTGTTAGTGTTTCAGGTTCTTTTATTTCAATGGTCATTTTCTATTTGTGTTTTGCATCGGGTAAAACGTTTTCAAGTTTCCACTCCAGCTTTTCGCGGAAAGGAAATTTTCTAACAGGGCAATTATTTACGAGGCAGACGGCACAGGAACTTTCTATGCAGGGGTCGGCATGAATAAAAAGTTCTACTTCGTTGCCGGTTTTTTCTTTAATAAGGTTTTCTATGGCGTGTACTTCTTCATGCGATTCTTCTAATGACATGTAATATGGAAAAGTGGCATGCATATCAATGTGCAGGTGCGAACCGTACTTTAAAACGCGCAGGTTATGAATATCTATCCAGTTCTGCTTTCGGTTTACATTTAATATTTCAATAAGTGAATTCACTACTTCCATATCCGCTTCATCCAGCAAATTGCCCACAGATTCTCTTACTAATTTAAAGCCGGTAAAAATGATCCAGCAACCCAATAAAATTGTAACAAGATTATCTAACCAGAATTTTCCAGTAAAAAAAATAATCAGCAAGCCCGCAATTAATCCTATCGTAGAAATGGTATCAGACACTAAATGTTTTCCGTCAGCAATCAGTACTGCGTTGTTTGATTGACGCCCGGTCTTAAGAAGGTGCCTGCCAAGAAAAAAATTTACCAATGCGGTAAAAGCAGAAAGTGCAACACCAAGATCTATTTTATCTAACTGAGCGGGATGAAAAAAACCATAGACCGCTTTTGCAACCATACTTAAGCCTGCAATAAAAATTAAAGAACCTTCAATACCCGCAGAAAAAAATTCTATTTTTCCGTGTCCGTAAGGATGATCTTCGTCTCTTGGTTTTGCTGCGTAATATAAACTGTAAAGTGCAAAGGCACCTGCCACCACATTAATAATACTTTCAAGCGCATCAGTAAGAATTGCGTTTGACTTTGTAAAATACCAGGAGCAGAATTTTATACCCATTAAAACAAAGCCCACAATAACTGTGAACTTCATTAAATTAATTCTTGCTTTGTGGGCTTGTGTGTTCATTCCAGTTCAAAGGTAACTCCCTTTGCCGGAATTTCAACTGATGGAAATCCTTGTTCAAGTAATTTTTCGCGAAAGGCAATTTTAGAATTTGCTTCGCCATGAACCAAAAAAACTTTTTTTACTTTTTTTGTCTCCTGGCAGCTCAGAAATCTTTGCAGTTCAAGATAATCTGCGTGGGCACTGTAAGAGGCAATTACTTTTACTTCGGCTTTTACCTGGTGGGGTTCGCCAAAAATTTTCACTTCTTTTTTTCCATCCATTAAATGTCTTCCCAAAGTATTGGGCGCACAGTAACCAACTATCAGAATAGTATTTTTTTCTTTACCAATACTGTTTTTAATATGATGTTTTACCCTTCCGGCTTCCATCATGCCGCTTGCAGAAATAATAATACAGGCTTCGTCTGTGTTGTTAAGGCGAATGGAGTCTTCTGCTTTGGTTATGTAATGAAGATTATTGAAACCAAATGGATCAGGATCTTTTTTTACGTATTCCTG
>JACMLS010000489.1 GCA_014379485.1 Bacteroidia bacterium
CATGCGTGCTTGGATTCGGAATTTATAATTCCAAAAGAAAATTTACAAAATATATCTGGTTCATTCCGCTTTGCTGGGCACCTGCAGTTGCCATAAGCCGGGTTGCTATTGGTGCCCACTCAGCAATTGATGTAACTTTTGGCGGCGCCATGGGGATTTTGGTTGCAATGGTTTTTCTGTATTTTGACAATACGAGGAAATTGATCATTCATAAAAAACAAACGAGTTAATTTTCACTGAAGAGAAATTAAACGCTACGTTTTCGGTTGGTTAGTCAAGGAGTTTTAGGTTTAAAGGTTCTTTGGTTCTGAACTAACTAACTAACTAACTGACTGAAAACTGAAAACTGTTTAAAACTAGAAAACCTGTTCGCGGCGCTTTATCTGTGTGGTTGAAAATTTCACCGCAAAAGGCTACGAACAGGTTGTTATACTAAACCAAAAAATATCAAATACTATACCGAAAATTTTTGTTAAAGAATTTTGGCAAGCCGGAGGTCGCTTCCCCGCAATACGCTCCGGCTTTTTACCAAAATTTTTTGATTGTATTCCGACACAAAAGATGGCTCTAAAGCGCCGGAACTAAACAAAACCCTTACTAAAAGAAAGAACGTCTGTAAATATTAATATAAAGATAGGCTGAGGACGGGCGAAATAAAACAGCAAACTATTATGTAGTCGTAAGACCTTGTTATTTGGCAGGTATTTTAAAATAACTGGTAAATGCCTGTTGATAAAAAAGGGGGGAAAACAACGATTTTGAAAGCCCTTAGGATTAATTTTACGTTTAATAAGACCGATATGACCCAGGAAGAGCGAAATTTTAGAATTATGTGTAAGTATATCCCTGAAAAAGCGGCTCCGCTTATAGTGAAATGGGTTACACTTTTCGATTTTAAGTTAAAAATTACCAAAGAGAGAAATTCAAAGCTGGGCGATTACCGCCCCCCTTACAACGGAAGCAATCACCAGATCACTATTAACCACAACTTAAATAAATACTCTTTTCTTGTAACGTTGGTGCATGAAATTGCTCATCTTACCTGCTACAATAATCATGGCAACAAGGTAAACCCGCACGGAGAAGAGTGGAAAAAAGAATTTAAAAACCTAATGTCTAATTTTTTGAGTAAAGAAATTTTTCCGGATGATGTGTTGTACGGATTAATGGCTCACATGAGAAACCCGGCCGCATCATCCTGCTCCGATCCAAAACTTTTGCGCATTTTAAAACGCCATGACGAGGAGGGAAAAAGCGGGAATTATTTTTTCCTGGAAAAACTTCCGTATAAAACAAAATTTTTACATAATGGCGACCGGCTTTTTGAAAAAGGAGAAAAACGCCGCACCCGCTTTAGTTGCACAGAACTCGCCACCGGAAATATTTACCTTTTTCATGCCCTTGCAGAAGTAGAACTCTTTGAACCCATAAGCCACGTAGAATCTTCTTTTAAGATAGAGTTCTAGGTTTTATCCGCTAATTGCGCGAATTTTCACAAATAATCTGATGCAATTTGCCGTTGAAAATTTTCGCGAATAAAATCTACTGAATGATTGTGTGAACAATTCATTTTTTTACTTTTGTTTTATTATCAATTTTTAATCCCTTTATTTTTCGAGGGAATTTTTGCGGAGATTAAAGAGCTTGGTCTAGAATTAAATGCAGATTTTTGAATTCTTCTCAAATCCCCAACACAGATTTGCGAAAATTTGTGCAATTCGTGGCCCCCTTTCTTAGCGGAGAAAATCATTTTTAAATCGTAAATTTGTTCTCTTATGGCTGATATAATTTCTTTATTGCCCGAGAGTTTAAGCAACCAGATTGCGGCAGGTGAGGTAGTGCAACGCCCGGCTTCTGTGGTAAAAGAATTGCTTGAAAACTCTATTGATGCTGATGCAAAAAACATTAGCCTGATCGTAAAAGACGGAGGTAAATCGCTAATACAGGTAGTTGATAACGGAAAAGGAATGAGCGAAACAGATGCGCGCCTGAGTTTTGAGCGCCATGCTACTTCTAAATTAAAAACTTCTGAAGATCTTTTTAAAATTTGTACCAAAGGTTTCAGAGGCGAAGCATTGGCCGCCATTGCTGCCGTTGCACAGGTTGATCTGAAAACAAAAACGAGTGAACCAAAATTAGGAACGCAGATTATAATTGAAGGTGGTAAAGTACTGAGCCAGGAACCCTGCCAGGCTGCAACCGGTTGCAATTTCTCTGTAAAGAATTTATTTTTTAATGTGCCGGCGCGAAGAAATTTTTTGAAAGATGATGGTGTAGAACTGAAACATATAATAGAAGAATTTGAACGCGTTGCCCTCGCCCACCCCGAAGTTGCTTTTACGCTCAACAGTAATAAAAACGATATTTTTAATTTACCGGCCGGAACTTTGATCCAACGCATCACGCATCTTTTTGGAAATAATTTAAAAGAAAAATTAGTTGCCATAGAAGAAAAAACGCCTTACCTGAAAGTAAGAGGTTATATAGGTAAACCTGAGGCCGCACTTAAAAAAAGAGGAACTCAATTTTTGTTTGTAAATAACCGTTTCATTCGCAGCCCTTACATTCATTACGCCATTGTAAACGCCTACGCAGATCTGATCGGTCCGGGGCTTAATCCGCATTACTACGTTTTTCTTGAGCTTCCGCCGCAAAGCATTGATATAAATATTCATCCCACAAAAACAGAAATAAAATTTGAGGATGAAAAAACAGTATTTATGCTTTTGCAAAGTGCCGCAAAACGTGCCTTGGGAAAAGCCAACCTTTCTCCATCAATGGAGTTTGAAAATGAAAACACATTTGATCTGAACTACGCAAAAAAAATTACAGATATAAAACCTCCGGGTGTTACGGTTGATACCAATTTTAACCCGTTTAAGAACAAAGGAATTTTATTATCTCCGAACGGAAATAATGATAAACAGGCGCAAAACTGGAACCAACAATTTGAACAGTACAAAAACCAGGAAGCGCAGGAGATTGAAACGCAGCAGCAACAAACTCCTTTATTTGAGAAAGAAGAAAACTTAATAAATC
>JACMLS010000490.1 GCA_014379485.1 Bacteroidia bacterium
AGCCCATTCAACTTTCTGGTACAGACGGAATAAAAATTAACCCCGTTTTTGTTGACGATGCGGTTAGCGCAATTACTGCCGCAATTGAATTGCAGGGAAGTAACAATATTAATGTGGCCGGAAATGAAATTATGTCAATTAAAGAAATTGCAACTGTAATTGGAGAAGTACTTGGAAAAAATGCGGCCTTTGAATATGTGCAAGGCCAACCCGTAAATCTTGTTGCAGATATTACGCGAATGAAAGAACTGCTCGTTAACCCCTCAGTTTCTTTTAAAGAAGGCATTCTAAAATTGATTTAAGAATTTATTCGTTGAGTAAAAGAAAAATATTTGTTGGTATGACGGACATCGCTTCGCAGGTTTCTGATCTGAAAAGAATTCTTCCCGAATTCGGATACGAAGCGCTTACCGCTGTGCACGAAAAAAACGCGGTGGTTCAGCAATGTGAGGTTGATATTATTCTCGGAGAAAAAAAAAGAAAGTTTCCCTTGTTCCGTCCCCGCAGAATCAGTACGCGCATGCAACCTTACTGGACGCGTTATTGCGACAGAAAATTAATAAACACCGCGCTTAAAGAATGCGATATTTTTATTTTTTTCTGGAATACTATTTTACCGCGGTATGAAGATCTCGAATTACTCAAGCGTAATGGAAAAAAAATTGTTTTTTGTTTTGTGGGAGACGATGTAAGATGGTATTACGGGCAAAAGCAGGAATTTAATTTTTATGGTTTCAGAGAAACAGAATACGGAGAGAATTACGATTACTCAGTGAAAGGACTTGAAACGTGTCTGAACTATTTACGTCACGGAGAAAAATATGCTGATGTTTTGTTTAGCAGGCTCGACCAGGCGCAGATTGCGTTGAGGCCGTATTTTCGCCATCACATGATGGTAGATACAAAATCAATTCAGCCCGGCCCTGCGCAAAGAAAAGTGAAACCTGTAGTTGTGCACGCGCCAACTGCAAGAAATGTAAAAGGATCAAAATATGTAATTGAAGTCTTGGAAAAGCTTACTGCTGAAGGAGTAGATTTTGAATTTATCCTTGTAGAAAATGTTCCGAACCATAAAGCAATTGAGATTTTCAGAAATGCAGATATTATTATTGATCAGCTGCTCATTCCCGGCACCGGAAAATTGTCAAGCGAATCGCTTGCAGCCGGTCGTGTTGTTATGAGTCATATGGCATTTGCAGATTACCCTCAGAATCCGGGTCTCGATTATCCTGTTATCGATGTAAATCCCGATACCTTTTACGAAAAATTAAAACACATTATAGGTGACCTTAAATTGAGAGAAGAATATTCGCAAAGGGGAAGAAAATTTGCAGAAGAGGTTTTGGATTACAGGCATTTCATAAAAAAAATGCTCAGTATACTTTCAGGAGAAAAATTGCCTTATGATTATGTTCCTTCTTTCTTTCGCGAAAAATTTGTTCCGGAATCAGAAGAGTCTGTTGCAGTTTACAATAAATACACACAAATGGTTGCAGGTTGTGACTGGTATAAAGAGAATGTAAAACCTGGTACAAGAGCAGAATTGATTTTTTAAAACATGTGCGGAATTGGCGGAATACTTACTTTTGAGCCTGTAGACAGGAAAAAACTTTTAATGGGAATTGAATTGCTCAATCACCGTGGCCCTGATGGTACCGGTAGCTGGTTTTCTGATGAAGGAAATGTAGGGCTCTTACATAAGCGGCTTTCCATTATTGATCTTAGTAACCAAGCCGGGCAACCCATGTTCAGCAAAGACAAGCGTTTTGTAATGATCTTTAACGGGGAAATTTATAATTACCTCGAAATAAAAAAAACACTGGAAGAGCAGGGAGTAAAATTTCTGACCTCTTCAGATTCAGAAGTACTGCTTGAACTTTTTATACTTAAGGGAGAAAAATGTTTGCAAGAGTTGGACGGAATGTTTGCTTTTGCCATTTGGGACAAGCGCGAGAAAAAACTTTTTTGTGCGCGTGACCGCTTTGGCGAAAAACCTTTTTATTACCACTACATTCCCGGAAAAATATTTGTGTTTGCTTCAGAAATTAAATTTTTATGGGCAAACGGAGCAGGAAAAGAAATGGATAAAGGATTTGTTTTCCGTTTTCTCACGCAAAATTCAATTGCGCATCCTACAGATAATTCACTTACCTTTTACAAGGATGTAAAAAAACTGCCTCCATCTTCTTTTATGTTTTTAAAAGAGAACCTTGGGCAGTTTACGGTAGAAAAATTCTGGAACCTTGACCTGACGCGCGAAAAAAAGAAGATCAGTCTGGAAGAAGCGAAAATAGAATTCAAAGCACTTTTTGCAAGTTCTGTAAACAGGAGGTTGCGCTCTGATGTGCCGGTAGGAACAAGTCTTTCAGGCGGGCTTGATAGCTCGGCAATTGTTACGGTTATCAACCAGCTTAGCAGCGGAAAAAACAATATTCAGAAAACATTTTCTGCACGCTTCAAAGATTTTAAGCGCGATGAAGGATATTTTATGAACCTGGTTTCTGAAAGAACGGGTGTTCAGCCACATTTTGTGTGGCCTGTTGCCGAAGATTTTATCCGCGATTTCAGCACGCTGCTTTATCATCACGAAGAACCTTTTCAATCTGCAAGTATTTATGCGCAATGGTGTGTTATGAAACTTGCAAAAGAAACCGGCGTTACAGTTTTGCTCGACGGTCAGGGTGCAGATGAAATGCTGGGCGGATACAAGAAGTATCGCTACACATATATGAATGAGCTGTTCAGAAGAAATCCGGTTCTTTATGAGCGCGAGGCAGAGGCAATTTTAAAAACGCACGACAGTAATTTCAAATCCTATATTAACTCTTCCGGCGGATTCATTGGTAAAATAAAAAAGAGTGCGGCTTTTCATACTATGAAGCGTGGCTTGAAAAAAATGGCGCCTTCAGAAAAAAAACCGGAAAAGAGTATTGTTATTCCAGGGTTTCTTCATCCTGATTTTGTAAACAGTATGGGCAATCCCGAAAAATTGTTTACCGATGAGCCGGAATACGCCACGTTAAACGATCAGTTGTATCACGATACAATGATATCGGGTTTAAATACATTACTTAATTATTGCGACAAAAATTCAATGGCTCATTCTGTAGAAGTGCGCTTGCCTTTTTTGAATCACCACCTTGCCGAATTTATTTTCTCTTTGCCTTCTCATTTAAAAATAAATGATGGCTGGAGTAAGTTTATTCAAAGAGTGGCGTTTGAGGATATGCTTCCAACAGAAATTTCATGGAGAAAAGAAAAGATAGGATACGAAGCCCCGCAGAATTCCTGGTTGGAAAACGAAACAATAAAAAACATGCTGAACGAATCTGTGTCATTGCTCTCTTCTGAAAAAATAATCCGCACCGGCACAAATGAAATGCCCAAAGACTGGAACCTGCTCATGCTCGCAGGCTGCATGTCGCCCGGCAAATTAGTGTAGACTATGAAAATTTATTATGTGCTGGGAGGAAGTTTTGAGCCGAAATTAAACGGGGTTTCCAGGAAAATTGTTTCAAAAATATTTGGGCTGAATAAGTTGGGCTTGGATGCGGATTTGGTGAATATTTCTGCCGAAAAAAAAGCGACTG
>JACMLS010000491.1 GCA_014379485.1 Bacteroidia bacterium
AAATAAGGGAGCCAATGCAAGCGGCCCCCAGTTCCAATTCGCGTTTGTTTACGTTTTCTATTTTGTCATTTGGCGTATGATGAATATCAAAATAGCGTTGTGAATCGGGTTCAAAACCAAAAAGATTTGCGCCCTGCGCTTTCAGATCGCCAATGTCTGCGCCCCCGCCGCCTTCGTGAATGGCCATAATTCCCAATGGAAAGAGAAGTGGTTGCCATGCTTTTACTTTATTAAAAATGGCAGGAGAAGTTGCAGTTAAGCCAAAAGTTCTGGGAGTAAAACCTCCCGCATCACTTTCAAGCGCTGCAATATGTTTTGTTTTATTTTTTAAACTTGCTTCGGCATAAGCATCGCCGCCGCGCCCACCGTTCTCTTCATTCATAAAAGCAACTACGCGAATTGTTCTTTTAGGTTTGTAACCTATTTGTTTAAATGCGCGCAACATTTCAATGGTGTGTACAACGCCCGCACCATCATCGTGTGCGCCTGTACCGGTTTCCCACGAGTCTAAATGCCCGCCAGAAACAATTATTTCATCCGGAAATTCTGAACCTTTTATTTCGCCGATAACATTGTAAGAAATTTCATCGGGCAATAATTTGCAATTCATTTTAATAGTCACTTCAACATTGGCATCTTGTTTCAGCATTTCGCTCAGCATATCTCCATCAATAAGACTTACGGCGCAGGCAGGAATTTGTCTTCCGTTTGTATCTAAGCGCATTACACCTGTGTGCGGCACATCGTCATGCACAGAGCTCATGCTTCTTACAATAACACCAACAGCTCCGAATTTAGATGCTTTTGAAGAACCTCCCCAACGGTATTTAACTGTTTCGCCATACGAAGTTCCGGTTTTTATATTGGTGGGATTAAAGGCAACGTTGTAATAAACTATTTTTCCTTTTATTTTTTCTTCGCCAAATGCTTCTAATTCTTCAAAAGATTTTACTTCAATTACTTTTGCTTTTAGTCCGGCAGCAGGTGTAGCAATAGAAAAACCAAGCGCACAAATATCTAAAGAAACATTTTTATTTAATTTTTTTGAAGTGGCTTTGCATTGTTCTTTTGCGCCTCTTACCCAATGCGGTACTTTACATTGCTGCAAATAAACAGTGTCTGCGCCAGATTCTTTCATTACTTTTTCTGCCCATTTCACAGCCTTTGCCGCTTCAGGAGAGCCGGCTAATCTTCCTCCCACTTTTGTGGTAAGCTCTACAAGATTTTTATAGCAGTTGCTTTGCGATAAATAATAATCGCTTATTTTTTTTATCATTAAGCTGTCTTCTTTCTGGCAAAAAATATTTCCGGCAAAAAGAATAAACGAGAACAGGGTTAAGTTATTTTTTATCATAAAATTATCTGATTACAATTTCGAAAATTATTTTTTTGCCGAATAATCTGTTTATCTCATCTATCAACTGGGTTTTTCTGTACAGCAGTTCTTCGCGGCAGGCAGGCGAATTCATTTGTATAAATAGAATGCCTTTGTTTATTTTTATTTCTGAGGTGTGATTGGCCATATAATCTCCTACTACCTCTTTCCATTTAGAGATCATTTCTACTTCCTGCAGACCGCTGTCTAATTTGTTTTCTTTTACAAATTTTCCGAGCAATTCGCCTATGGTTGATTGGTTTGACTTACGCATTTGAATGTATTTTTATATCTGCATTTTCTACAATAAAAATGCGATAGGGTGTGTGTGATTCGTTGAATAAATTCTCGATGCGTTGTGCGTGTGTATCTGTAATAAAAACCTGCCCGTAAGTTTCACTTCCTACCAGACTAATTAGTTTTCTGAATCTTTTCTCGTCTAATTTATCATAAACATCATCCAGCAAAAGAAGCGGAGATATTTTTTTTATTCCTTTTATAATTTCGAACTGCGCAAGTTTTAAAGCGAGCAAATAAGATTTCTGCTGACCTTGTGATGCGAATTTTTTTAAACTCTGGCCGTTCAGTTTAAATTCAAGATCGTCACGATGCGTACCTGCTGTAGTATACTGCATAACACGATCTTTTTCTATTGCCGCAAGTAAAGCGGTTTTAAAATCGCGCGTGTTTAAAGTAGATTCGTATTCGAGCGAAACTTTTTCTGAAGAATCTGAAATGAATTCGTAATTTTTTTGAAAGAGCGGAATAAAATCTTTTATGAAATCTTTTCTTTTTGCAAGAATGCCTTCGCCGTGCATAATGAGCTGATCGTCCCACACTTCAAGGCTCACAGAATCAAAATTTCTTGTTTCTGCAAAACGTTTCAGCAAAGCGTTGCGCTGGGTTAAAACCTGGTTGTACGCAATTAATCTTTCCAGGTAAACTTTATCGTATTGCGAAATAATGCTGTCCATAAATTTTCTCCGCATCTCAGATCCGCCCGTAATTAATTCGCTGTCACTCGGAGAGATCATTACAAGCGGAAATAAACCGATGTGTTCAGAAAGGCGTTCGTATTCGTTATTATTTCTTTTGAATTGTTTTTTCTGGCTGCGCTTAATTCCGCAATAAATTTCTTCGGGCTGACCGTTTAAAATATAATTGCCCTGTAACATAAAAAATCCCTGGTCATGACGAATGTTCTGACTATCCAGCGGATTAAAAAAGCTCTTGCAAAAAGAAAGGTAATGAATGGCATCCAGCAGGTTTGTTTTTCCCATTCCGTTGTTTCCTACAAAACAATTTATTTTAGGATGGAAACTGAGTTTCGCCTCCGTGTAATTCTTAAAATTGAGTAAGGAAAGTTTTTCTAAATGCATCTCAGTAAAATCAAAATAAAGGTAAGGCTAATTAGGTGTATTTATATAAATCTTGATAAATAAAAAACCCTTTCGCGTTTTTTCGAAAGGGTCTTTAAAATTACTGTTATTGAATTATTTTCCTTTGTTCACACCGCCAGAAAGTTCTGCGCCGGCTTTGAATTTTACTACTTTTTTAGCAGCAATTTTAATTTCTTTTCCTGTTTGAGGATTACGGCCTGTACGGGCAGCACGTTTGTTTACTGTGAAAGAACCGAAACCAACAAGGGCAATGCGGTCACCTTTTTTTAAAGATTTAGAGATAGACTCAAGTGTTGCATCTAATGCGCGTCCTGCATCTGCTTTTGTAAGTTTCGCGTGAGATGCGATAGACTCAATTAATTCAGCTTTGTTCATTTTCGTTTTGATTTTTTTAGTTAAACAATTTTTTAATTACTTTGAACAAGAGCAAAATTAGACCTTTTCGAATTTCCGCAACTACAAAAAAAAGAAAAATCGGGTTTTGTTGAAAAATCGTTTTTTTGTTAATAAGTACAGCTGAAAGGCCTGATTTTATTGGGCTTTTGAGACTATGAAGCTCTGCAAGCCCTGTAAAATATAGCTTTTTTTAATCTAAAGGTCTGAAAGCCTTTATTTTCAACGGTTTTGGAGTATTAAAGAAACTTGTGCGAAGGTGAAATTTTAAACCCTCTTAAAAATTCTGAAGTTTTCATTCTCTTCTTTCCGGCTAATTGAAGTTCTTCAACAAAAATAAATCCAAGCAATGATGCAACTTTTATTGAATTGTTATTTTCTGTTTCAATAGTTCCTGTTTCTTTTGTCTGAAGTTCAGAATTTTCTTTTTTTGCGATGAAAATTTTTACTTGTGTTTTATTTCCAGATTCATCAACCAGTTCTGTCCACGCAGCAGGGTAGGGGCTTAATCCGCGAATAAGATCATAAATCTGATCTGCACTTTTGTTCCAGTCTATTCTGCAGGTTTCTTTAAATATTTTTGGAGCGTGTTTTATTTTTTCTTCTTCTGCATCAATTTTCTGTTCTGTTAACTGATAGTTTCCGTTTTCAATTGCTTTTACGCTTTTCAATAAAAGTTCGGCTCCCATTTTCATTAGTTGTTCATACAACTCACCCACGTTCATATTTTCTCCTATAGAAATTTTTTCCTGGAACAAAATACTTCCGGTATCAATTTGGTGCTGAAGTTTAAAAGTAGTAACGCCGCTTTCTTTTTCTCCGTTAATGATGGCCCAGTTAATAGGCGCTGCACCCCGGTAGGCAGGCAGTAAAGATGCATGCACATTGTACGTTCCGAGCGCGGGCATATTCCAAACAGCTTCAGGTAACATTCTAAAAGCAACAACTATCTGCAGGTCGGCGTTAAGTGATCTTAATTCAGAAATAAATTCTTCGCTTTTTAAATTGGTGGGTTGAAGAATTTTTAAATTATTTTTTTCGGCAAATTCTTTTACTGCAGATTTCATTAATTCCAATCCGCGTCCCGCAGGTTTATCGGGGGCTGTAACAACACCTACCACATCATAACCGTGTTGCACAAGAATCTCCAGTGATGGAACTGCAAATTCGGGCGTACCCATAAAAACTATCCGCATAAAAAATATTTGAATGTAAAATTACTTTAATAAGTTCAATCTTTAAAATACCCCTTTATTGCATTGTAGATAAGGAGGCCGATAAATATAATAAGTGAGATAATAAGAATTGGCCCCATGCTTAAAACAAATGCAAGAAAAACAATTCCCAGGAGCATCGTAAAAATTGTTACCGCAAATTTTAAATTTCTGTTTTTAATTTTATTGAGGAGCGGAATAAAAAAAATAAGAAATGGAAAAAAGAAAATGAGCGGAAACAGGTGAGTGAGTTGATTTATTGTCATTCGTTCACCAGTTCTATTTCTGTAATCGTAATATTATCTCCGGCCATACAGATACTCATGGCCTTTTTATCTATGGCATATTTTACCCACACTTTTAATCCTTCTTTTTTAAATTTCTC
>JACMLS010000492.1 GCA_014379485.1 Bacteroidia bacterium
AGGTTTTTCTTGATTATAAAGAAAATCAACGGAAAACAAACGTACAATACGCTTTGAAACTCTTTATTAACAGGGGCTACAAAGTTTTTAAGGAAGGACTAACTACCAAGGAATACCTTGTAGCATATCTTGTTGGGGAAGGCAAAATTGATGACTTCTTTGAGTTTTATGCAGGTGGTAAGATAAAACAAACAGGAAGATTTAGGGGAAACAATAGCAAGGAAGATAGATGGGTGTATTATTACAATAATGGACAAAACCAAAGTGAAGGCGAATATAGAAATGGAAAAAAGAAAGGCGCTTGGCTATACTATAAAAAGGATGAGACCTCAATGAAATGATATCGGGATTCTGAACAAAACAACTCTTAAACCTCTTATCCAACCAACCATAATATGAAAACTCTTTCCGCTCCAGAACCTTCAAAACTTTCAAATTCCAAGCTTTATTCCTCACAGTTCGGGCGGACAACACCCTCACATCGTGGGGGCTTTAATCTTGCACCAGAACTTTCTAAACTTTCAACTTTTTTTAACAAACTAACTTAAAACCGCAAACTGTAAACTCAATCGAATTTTATTTTTTAGCCGTAATCGCCTTCCTCACATTCCCATATTTCTTCATGAGCTTAAATGCTGAATCGTAATCAATCTTCAATTCCTTCGCAATCATTTTAGCGCCCCGATCAATGAGTTTATTGTTGCTGGGTTTCATGTCTACCATTTTATTTCCTTTTACTCTTCCTAATTTTATCATTACAGAAGTAGAGATCATGTTGAGCACTAATTTTTGTGCCGTACCGCTTTTCATGCGTGTGCTGCCCGTTACAAATTCAGGACCAACAACAACTACCACCGGAAATTTTGCAACTTGTGAAACGGGACTTTTATCGTTGCAGGTAATGCAGCCTGTAACAATTTTATGTTCATTGCATTTTTGAAGCGCTCCAATTACATATGGTGTGGTTCCGGAAGCTGCAATTCCAATCACCACATCTTTTGCGCTCACTTTAAATTTCTTAAGGTCTTTCCATCCTTGCGTAGTATCATCTTCTGCAAACTCAACGGCTTTTCTAATGGCTGCATCCCCACCTGCAATAATTCCAATTACTTTTCCATGCTCAATTCCATAAGTGGGCGGACATTCAGAAGCGTCTACAATTCCTAATCTTCCGCTTGTGCCTGCTCCTAAATAAAAAAGTCGTCCGCCATTTTTCACTTTCTTTACAATAGCGTTTACAATTTTTTCTATTTGAGGAATGGAACGCTCAACAGAATGAGCGACCGTTTTATCTTCGCGGTTCATATTTAAAAGCAGATCTTTCACTTTCATTTTTTCTAGATGATTGTAAGAGGAGTCGCTTTCAGTTGTTTTTACATAATTCATATTTTAGCTAAGTATTAATTTCAAAAAATAAATTTTGCTTACTGATATAAGACAAAAAAATATAGGATATAAGACTGGGTTTGTTAGCGTTTTCCGCAGAAATTCCTCGTGCACCAGTCTTATATCTAAGTGTCTTATATCTTATATCCCTTGTTGTCATTTCCCTTCAATCTCATTCCTGTAATCATCCAATGCAAGTTTTATTACCTGCTGCGCTTCTTTTCTGTCATAAACATGCGTGATCTCGCAGGTTGGTTTTTTATCTCCCGGTAAATTTTTGTAGGTAAGAAAGTAATGTTTCAACCTGTCAACGATCTGGCGCGGAACATCGTTTATGCTTTTCCACTGTGTGTAAAATTCGTCTTTAGAAAAAACAGCAATTATTTTATCGTCAGCTTCTCCTTTGTCTATCATTCTGAATCCTCCTATAGGAATTGCTTCTAAAATAATATCTCCGTGAGAAATATTTTTTTCTGTGAGCACTAAAATATCTAAAGGGTCACCATCACCTTTCATTTTTGTCCGTTTCGTTTTTTGAGCGGCAAAGGTTGCAATTGTTTTTCCGCAATAGGTTTTGGGAATAAAGCCATAAAGCGCCGGAACAAGGTTGGAATATTTTTGAAGACGATCTACTTTCAGGTAGCCTGATTCTTTATCGATCTCATACTTTACAGTGTCTGTAGGAACAATTTCTATAAAGGCGGTTACAATTTCAGGAGAATTTTTTCCGGGTTCAATGCCGTGCCAGGGATGGGGTTTGAAAAGTTTGTTTTGCATTTTTATTTAAAATTATCTGATGAATTTTTTTACTACTAGAAGAAAAATAACCATGAACAAA
>JACMLS010000493.1 GCA_014379485.1 Bacteroidia bacterium
AATATTATTTCTGAATTCATTGAGCTTACACCGGCAACCATTGATAAAATGAATCTTCTTCTGAATGCAAAAGACTGGAAAGGTCTTGGCAAAGAAGCTCATAAATTAAAACCAGATCTTGCATGTATTGGGGCCGTAGCTGCAGAAAAAATAATTTCAGAAATTGAAACACTTTCCAATAAAGAACAAACACTGAATTTGCTTCCGGAACTTATGAATGAACTTACAAAAGCATGTAAAACGATCTATGAAAGCCTGAAGCAGGAACTAAAAATAAACGAAAAATGAAATGCATTATCATAGACGATAATAAAATGTCGAGAGACATTCTTGAAAAATTCATTGCGCGTGAGTAGGAACTGGAATTAGTAAGCCAGTTTGAAAATCCTGCAGGAGCAATTTCTTTTTTAAAAACAAACACTATTGATCTTATTTTTCTGGATGTTGAAATGCCTGAAATGACAGGAATGGAATTTATTGCTGCCCTTAATGAAAAACTGCCACGTGTTATTCTTACAACTTCGCACACAGAGTGCGCAATTGAGGCTTTTAAATTTAACGTATCCGGCTTTCTTGTAAAGCCTGTAAAATATGACCAGTTCTGTATAGCTGTCAAAAAAGTCCTGAATGAGCAAGTGCAAAAAAAATCTCTTGATTTTAAAGACAATTTTGTTTTTATAAAGGTTGGAAAGACCATTACAAAAATTAATAAAGCAGATATTAAACTGATTGAGTGTATTGGCGATTATGTAACTTTATTTACAGAAAATGGCAAATACACCGTTCACTCCTCAATGAAAGCCATGGAAGGTCGTTTTTCTGAGGACGAATACCTGCGCGTTCATCGTTCTTTTATTATAAGGCAGCAGTTGCAGGCGCAATAAATTATAACTGGACGTTGCCAAACGGATTTACGCTGGTAAGCGGAACGGGAACAAATAGTATTTCTGTTTCAATAAACTCTTCATTTGCAAGCGGAATTATTTCTGTAAGCGCATCGGCTAATTGCGGAACCAGCGCATTAAAATCATTGAGCATTGCAGGTTGCGGTGCAAGAATTGCAAATTCTGTAAATGAAACAAATGATAGTATTGCAACTGAAGAAAACGGAATCAGTTTTTCTTTATACCCAAATCCATCTAACGGAAACTGCAGCGTAGAGTTTAATTCTTCTTACGAAAAACAGATTATGCTTGAGATCTATGACATTACGGGAAAACTGATTGTTTCAGAAAAGCAAACTGTTGCTCAGGGTTTAACCACGTTAAGAATAAACATTGGTGAATATGAAGAAGGAATTTATATGATCAGACTTACAGACCTTCTTTCTTTACAAGAAGTTTTAAATCTCTTGTTTTACAAAAATAATTTTAGAAAAACTTCCGCGAAACAAATGTAAACCACCCGTTTTTTCAAGGGAGATAAGGGTTCGGCTAAACGCCGGGCTCTTTTTTTTTAAATTAAACTGATCAGATTATCTTTAAACCAATTAAACTTATATCGTCTGTTTGTTCATAATTTCCCTGCCAGGAGGCGAGCTCTTTCAAAATAAAATTTTTCTGAGTTTCCATAGAGAAGCTACTGTTGCTCTTTAAAATTTCCAATAGTTTTTTATTGCCGATTTTTTTTCCAAAAGGGCCGCCGAACTGATCGGTAATTCCGTCGCTATACAGGTAAAGCTGGTCTCCTTTCAATAAATTTATTACATTTCTTTTTAATTTAATCTCATTACACTCCTGCGCTCCTACAGAACATTTTTCTCTTTCAAGCTGAATAACTTTACCATCGCGCAGAATAATTCCTTTTCCTCTTGCAAGTGCATATTCCATTGTCATTTTTTCGTGATCAATAAAACACATACCCATATCTGCACATTCTATTATAGGATTTGCATTGTTTAAACTTGTAGTACTTAAAATTTCGAGGTGAAGCATTTCAAGTACTGTTGCAGGACAATAAAAAGAGAACTTCAAAACCCTGTTTAAAATATTCAATATCATTAATGAAATATAGGAAGCAGAAACTCCGTGCCCGGTGCTGTCTCCCATAATAATTACCGACTGCTGATCTCTCTTTTCAAACATATAAAAATCTCCGCTTACAATTTTCTGAGCTTTATAAACAAGAAACGATTCAGGCGAAATACTGCTCAGCATTTTTTCTGAACTTAGAAACGTTTTATGAATGCGTTTTGCATAATTTACATTTTAATAAAGATCAGAATCAATCCTGCTTTTTGTCTGATTCAATTCCTCAGAAAGCAATTTTTGCTTTGTAATATCCTGCCGCATGCTAATATATTTAACCGGTTTTCCGTTTTGGCCCAATACCGGAGAAACGGTTGCGCACACCCAATATGAGCTACCGTCTTTTGCCAGGTTTTGCAGTTCTCCCTGCCATACTTTTCCGCTTCCTATTACTCTCCACATCTCTTTAAATGTTTCTGAAGAGGTATCAGGATGACGAACAATGCTGTGTGGTTTTCCCAGGAGTTCTTCGCGGCCGTATTTAGATACTTCACAAAATTTATCATTTACATAAGTAATATTTCCCTTGAGATCAGAAACAGATAACAGCGAACTCTTATCCAGGATCTCGTTTTGCGAATTAAATTCTGCTGTAATGTTCCTTCTACCGGATAAACCTCTGAGAGAAGGCAAATGAATCTGATCTTTCAGGAAAGAGTAAAGCACTCCAATTTTTGTGGGCAGGTTATAAGCATGAAGGCCTTGTTGCATGGTGTGTTTGTTTTATGAGTACAATAGTATTTAATATGCACCGGTATAATTTACAGAATGTGCTCAGATTGTTTCTGATGTAAGATTCAGATCAAATTTGAGATTCATTTAATCTGACATCTTCCTTATAAACCTGCCTTACGCTTACAATTTTATCCAAAATCTTACATCTGTAACCAGGTCATTAATTAAAATCTTTGTGAGAGCAGCAAAGTCTGTTTCTTTGTTTGCGAATATTTCTTTATAAAATTCAGACGCCTTCAATAATCAATTTCCAATGAGAAAAAAAGAAAAAAACTGGCTTCCTTCTTTAAAAGCATATAACCTGACAGATATATTGCACGACAATGAGATGAATGCGTTGACAAAACTGGCAGCGTCTTGCTGCAACACATCTTTTGCAATGATAAGCCTCATTGACAATAACGGTAACTGGAGAAAATCAAAAAACGCTTCAGATTCTTCAGAAAGCATGCGTTATGCCGGCTTTTGTGATCTTACCATGCAACAGAACGAAATTTTTGAAATTTCAGGAATGAGCAAAAACAATCTTATGCCAGACTCTGGATCAGATGACCTCTGGCATAACATAGTTTATTATGCAGGCATTCCACTCATAAATTCTGATGGAAGTAAATCAGGAGTGTTGTGTGTTATGGATACTGCACCCAACAGGTTAAATGCGCAACAAAAAGAAACGTTGACCACCCTGTCTAAATGCATAGTTAACCGGTTTGAACTGATCAAAACAAAAGAAGAATTGAAACGCAAAAAAGATCTGTATTATAAAATGGTTGAGGAAGCCGGAGATATTATTTACACATCAGATCTCGGAGGTCATTTTACCTACCTCAATTCTAAGTTTGAAAAAATGCTCGGGTTTAAAAAAGAACAATTGATAGGTAAACACTATACCGTTCTTATTGCACCAGAGTGGAGAGAAAAGGTACTTGCTTTTTACCGCCAGCAGTTCAGGATAAAATCTACCGAATCAGTTCTTGAATTTCCGGTACTTATAAAAGACGGTAGTATTAAATGGGTGGAGCAAACCGTATCACTTATTTTTAAAGACGGCAGGCCCGGAAATTTTCAGGGAATTGTAAGAGACATACAGGCAAGAAAACAAGAAGAAGAAAAACTAGCCAAAATAGTTATTGCCAAAGAACAGTTCCTTGCCGATATGAGTCATGAAATAAGAACACCTATGAACGGGGTACTGGGTTTTACAGACCTTCTATTAAACACTCCGCTTAATGAAGAACAAAAAGAATTTGTAACTGCCATTGAAACTTCTGGAAGAAATCTGTTAAAGATTATTAATGAAGTATTGGATCACTCTAAAATAGAAGCAGGAATGATAAAGTTTGAAAAAGCGCCTATGAGTATAAAGAGCATTTTCAATTCTCTTTCTGTTATGTTCAGAGAAAGAGTAAAAGAAAAAAGAATTGAAATTAATTTTAGCTTAGAGAAAAAAATTTCCGCCTCTGTTAGAGGAGATGAAACGAGACTAACACAGATTCTGATCAACCTTGCAGAAAACGCCATAAAATTTACAGAAGCAGGAAGCGTTACCATTAAGGCCGCCCTGACAGAAAATAAGGGAGAAAATATAAAAGTTAAGTTTACAGTAAGTGATACGGGAATAGGAATTGCGAAAAATAAACTTGAAGCCGTATTTAAACGTTATACGCAGGCAAATCACGATACTACCCTCAAATATGGTGGAACAGGACTTGGATTAAGCATAGTTAAAGACCTGGTAGAATTGCAAATGGGTAGCATTTCAGTTAAAAGCGTAAGGGATAAAGGATCTGAATTTACAGTATTGCTGCCTTTCGAAAAAAACACAGAAATTAAAACGCGTCAAAGGGAAACTAAACCTGCTGAAGAAAAAAAACTAAAAAAATTAAATGTCCTGCTCGTAGAAGACAATCGCATTAATCAGCAATTAGTTGTAAAGATCCTTTCGGGATTTGGTTTTGAAACAGAAATTGCAGATACTGGCCATGTAGCATTGAAATTGCTTTCAGAAAAAAAATACGACCTGATCCTGATGGACATTCAGTTGCCGGAAAAAAGCGGTTATGAAATAACTGAAACAATAAGACAGGAATTAAAAATTCTCACTCCTGTTATTGCAATGACCGCAAACTCAATATCAACTGAAAAAGAACGTTGCCTGCGCTCAGGAATGAACGATTATATTTCAAAGCCATTTAAAGTGCAGCATCTGCTTAATAAAATCATGGAGCATGTGAAAGATATATACATTAACGAAAGCGACACGGCATTTAGAGAGCCTGATTTTTCAAACCTATCCAAAATTGTCAAAGGAGATGAACTATTTATGAAAACAGTTCTTGATATTTTTATAAAGGATACACCCCTGTTCCTGGAAAATATAGAACAGGGGATTAAAACCAAGGACTACGCACTGATCAAACATTCTGCACATACGTTAAAAACTTCTTCTCATCTTTTTAAGTTAAAGGGAATTGAAAACGATTTGAATAAAATGGAAGAGTTTGCCCATGAAAAAAAGAAACTTACTGAAATTGAAAACAGGTTTGATCATGTAAACAGAACTTATACCGCACTGCTTGGCGCTGCAATAACCGAAAGAAAAAATATGAGGTAACAAGCCTCTTCATTTACATTTTACATAAATTGGGTTCAGCCATAGAATTACTCCGGAATTCATGCGTAAATTTGAACTAAAAAAAATATTTCATTTTAATCCTTTCATAGCTCCTGCGGTCTGAATCGAAGCGGCGTTACTTAAATAAAAATATCCGAAAACAGAATTAATCCAGAATCGAATCATAAGTTTGTACTATCAAAAATTCTGTTGGTAAATGAGCTTAAAAACAAAAATATTCATAGTGTTGTTGTTGTTGCAACTTGGTTTATCTGCGCAGGTTTCAAGCGTAACGGTTTCCGGGCTTGTGGTAAATAAAACCTCAAAAAATCCTTTGCCATTTGTAAGCCTTGTTCTCAAAACAGAAAAGGACAGTGTTTTTGTTTCAGGCACGGTTAGTAATGAAGAGGGAAGATTTACTCTTTCAAACATTAAAGAAGGGAATTACACTTTGTATATTTCATTTGTCGGGTACATTACCGCAAAGCAAGCGGTTCCGGTAGGTCACTTAAGCGAATATTTAGATCTGGGCTCATTAGAGCTGCAAGAAGACATCAAAATACTGAATGAAGTAATTATAGAAGGAAAACAGGATGAAGTAGCAGGTAAAATGGATAAAAAAACTTTTAAGGTAGAAGACAATGTAAGCCAAAGCGGAGGTTCTGTTTTACAGGCAATGCAAAATTTACCCGGTGTTACTGTTCAGGATGGAAAGATGCAGATAAGAGGAAGTGATAAAATAACAATTTTAATAGATGGCAAACAGACAGCTTTGACAGGGTTCGGAAATCAATCGGGATTAGACAATATTCCGGCGTCCGCGATAGAAAGAATTGAGATCATAAACAATCCTTCTGCAAAATTCGATGACAACGGAAATGCGGGCATTATAAATATCATTTACAAAAAAAATAAACAGGAAGGCTTTAATGGAAAAGCCGGTTTATCTACAGGTCTTGGTGCCTTGTGGGTGAAGAAAGAAAATCTTCCCACCATCAGACCGCAGTTTCAAAATACACCCAAACTAAACCCATCTCTCTCTTTAAATTACCGCAAGAAAAAAATAAATGTTTTTTTTCAGGGAGATTATCTTTACACGCAAACACTCAACAAAAACGAATTTGTTACACGCACCTACACAAACGGAGATGTTATTAACCAGCAAACCAAACGTAACAGAACCACCACTATCGGTACTGCTAAAACGGGCTTCGACTGGAATATAAGCGATGCAAATTCATTTACCGTTTCAGGTCTGTTCAGCAGCGAAAAAATTCTCGACAACGGTGATGAACCATTTTTTAATGCTGATTTGACTGAGCGAACACGCTTGTGGAAATTTTTAGAGGATGAATTAAAGACAACTGTAACAGCATCTGCGGCTTTTGAACACAAATTCAAACAAGCAGGCCACAAACTAAACATCGGGTTTAATTATACTTTTCACCGCGAAGACGAAAAATATTTTTTCGAGAATGTTTTTCCAACATTTACAGGCTATGATGCCTTTAAGTTAATTTCTGATGAACATGTGGCGGATCTGAATGCAGATTATGTAAAACCTTTGAAATACGGACGAATTGAAGGGGGACTAAAATTCAGAAGAAGAATTATTCCAACCAATATGCTGTTCATTCCCGGAATCAATTCTCCGCTCGATACAAATGCAGGCGGGTGGGCAACTTACGAAGAAACCATTCCTGCATTATACAGCAATTATGTACTTGAGAACAAAAAGCTGGAGATAGAAGCAGGTTTAAGGGTTGAATATGTTGACCTGAAGTATAAAGTCAATCCGGACCACAGTACCTATAAAAGCAACGGATATAGTTATACCCAACCTTTTCCAAATCTCAGGCTGGGGTACAAATTAAATGATAAAAATAAATTTTCTGTTTTTTATAACCGGAGAGTTGACCGGCCAAACGAGGTGGATATTCGTATCTTTCCAAAATACGATGATGCAGAAATTATAAAAATAGGTAATCCTGCTCTCCGGCCCCAGTTTACGAACCTGTTTGAACTGGGCTATAAAACAAACTGGAAAAAAGGATATTATTATTCCGCCTTGTATCATCGCAGGTCAGAAGGAACCATTACACGTATTGCAAGTACAGACAGCAGCAATTTAATTTACTCTATCATGCAGATACATTCTGCACAATTGCCGGACCAGATGAAAATGGAAAGGAACTCATTTTCTTTTCTGAAATCGAAGACTATTCTGAAATCCCCGGAATAGAAGAACTTAATGTTCAATTAAAAACGCAGGCTGGTCGAGTG
>JACMLS010000494.1 GCA_014379485.1 Bacteroidia bacterium
ACAATAAATCGGAATGGTATCCGGGCGATGCCATCTGCCTTCACGAACAATCGTAAAGGCCTTTTCAATCAATCTGTCTCGTTCCTTCCATAAATTTAAGGTATCATAGTTCTTCGCGAAATGTTCTCTGTACAAATCAAAAAAATCCGGGAAGGATGAGCGTGCGGACAATACTCCGCTCAAAAACCCGTTTAAAACCGTGATTAAAACAATTGCAAGCCGTATCATGATATTAGAAACAAAAACGGGTAACAGGAGGGAAAATTTGACGAATGATCAGAGCTTGATCCTCAACTGAATTTTAATTTCAGATTTTGCAGGACCAATGATCTCGGTGAGCCTGTCGCCGGGGCTTTGAATATTTTGATTGGTATAAAAAGTTTGCGCAAAACGCAACCAGATCTCAAACTTTTTTGTGATGTCGTAATTAATTATCAGGTAAGCGCGTTGTCCTTTGTTATATAAGGCGGGAACTGAGAAAGAATACAACACATCGTTTTCGTAAGTATAAATTCTGCTGGTGTAAGAATCGGTTTCAAAAATTCCGTAGCGCGCTGTCACCGTTAAAGGCCATCCAAGTTTTTTCCAAACAACATCCTGAAAAAATACAAATCCGGTTTCGTCTTTTTCTGTTTCTTTCTTAATTCTTACTGCTTCAATTCTTGTTCTTAATCTGAGCGATGGAATTACACTGAATGTAACGTTGTAGCGAAAGTTTTGCTGGTTGTATTGCGCCAGATAATCAAACACATTGTCAATAGAAGTATTTTCCTGCCTGTTACGGCTGCGGGCACGCAAATACATATCTACTTTTTTTGAAGGGGTCCAGTTTAACTGCGAGAAAAAATCAAACCCGTCTGAGGAACCTGTGGCGGTTGATTTTAACCAGGGAAATTTAAACCGGTCGAAATAAGAGGTAAATGTAATATTGCCCGGAAGTTTTGCTTCAAAACCCATATACAAACCATTTTCGTTTTGGGGCAATGTGTTTTCTGAAATAGCAGAGGCAACAAGGTTCTGATAATCTTTATCGAAATTTCTGTAATAAGCGACAAAATTAAACCTGGGATCGAGCGCACACAAAGCTCCGGCTACAATTGCCTTGCCTCCGTTTTTACTTACTGCACCCTCGCCATACAAATTAATGTTGCGATAAATATAACTGAAATCAACACCTGCATTCAGATTATTTTTTCCGCTAAAATCAAACTGATTGTAAATGGATGGATTCTTTTTTATTTCTGCATCCAGGTTATAGCTCAGCATAGTGGTTCCAACATTCAAGCGTTTTCCTTTATAAGTTAAATTGCCTCCGTAAATTGTTTCAGTAATTTTATTTTTATCTTCTAATCCATTAACGGTTGAATGAATGCCACCCGTAATTAAACTGCTGATCTCTTCTGCATCAAACAAATTATTTCCGATAGTATCTGTTGCAACAGTAACATTTGCATCTACTTTTTTGCGCGAGAAAATTGCAGTAGCTTCCAGTCTTTTTCCTACATTAAAAGTAAAAGCAGCACCACGTAAAAAACGGTTTTCATCCACAGAGTTATATTGATTGAGGCCTTTTGCATTTCTTTTTACACTGGTAACAACTGCATTTTTTCCGAATCCAAATCCTCTCCATAACACCAATCCCTGCCCGAAAGATGCCTGGTAATCTCCCACAGCAAGGGCTTTGATCCATTTTACATTCCTTATAAAAAAATGTGCTGTGTAAAAATCAAAACCTGCTTTTTTATTTAGTGCCGGAATTTTTCTGAACGCCTCGCCTGCATCTTTTTCTCCAATAAATCCCAACGAAACATTATTGCCATATGTAAAACGATAGCGCGTAAAAATTCTGTTGGCAGAACCCAGGTAAAAAGAATCGGGCGTATTAAAATTTATACTATCGTCTGATGGCCTTGGTTTAAATCCGCTCTGATCTTCGAGAATACGTTGTAAACGGCTCACCACTTCATGCTTTCCATTCTTCATCATTTCTTTAAAACCGAAATGCGCGCTTTTAAAATTATCAGACACTTCAACAAAAGGTAAAATTTTTCTTATTGTAGGAATATCAAAACCATTAACACTTTGCAATTCGTAAATGGTCATGAATTTTCCGTTTTTTTCTATATGCTCAAGCAAAGAAATTACCTGCAATTCGGTAAGCAGGCCCAATGAAAGCAATTCGTCTTTTGTAGTGTTGTTTAAATTGATGGGGTGTGCAGAAAAATATTTTAACTGCTCAACAAGGTTTGTAAAATCTGCATCTTCGCTCTGCAAATTTTCCGAAAGCATTTCAAGGTTCTGATTCTGCACATTGTCTGCATCATCTTCTTTTCCGGGAACTACCTGCGAAAAACAAATAGTGCTTACACAATTCAGAAATAGAAAAAGAAAGAAATATTTTTTTGAAATGAATTTCATTGATTGGAATAAGCGGAAAATTTATTTTTCTTTTTCATTTCTTTTTGGCGCCGTCCAGCCAAACTGGTAACTCATTCCTATCTGCGGGGTAAAACCTAAAACGGAATGCCATGAAGAACTCAGATCTATTTTAAGACCTTGTATTGCCACACCTGCACCAAATGACATTTGAATGGGGTTATTACTTACGCCACCGCGCACATAAAACTGTGTAGATGGTGCATACTCAATACCACCTTTGAACTGAAATTTCTGATACGAAGTTTTTACAGCCTCAGCCATTAACAACACTTTTTCTGAAACTTTGTATTGGAGACCCGCTTTTATTGCAGCCGGAATTATTTCGTTATTATAAGAAGTCATTTGGGTACGGGTAGGATTAAAAACATGGGCCGCAAAGGTTACCTGCTTTGTAATTTTTGCCTGAAAACCAATGTTGTTTGTTGTCTTTTTCGT
>JACMLS010000495.1 GCA_014379485.1 Bacteroidia bacterium
AAGATTTTACGTTTAATATTCCTGCAAAAAAAGGTGGCAAATAAGTTCAGGTAAAACTCAGCTGATTTTAAAAATTCGTCACATGAAAAAAACTTTCTTTTTATTTTTCTTATCTATTATTATTTCAGGTACACAAGCGCAGGATTTACATGCGCATTGGAAACAGGAAATTAAAAAGGTAAATGCAAGTGAATACGACCTGATCTTTACAGTAAAAATTGATCCGGGCTGGCACATATACAGCATGGTAAAAGCAACCCAACCTGATGGACCAAATCCTACGATGATCGAATTTAAAAAAACTGCAGACTATGAAATGGTTGCTAAAACAAAAGAAAGCAAACCCATTGAAGAAGATGACAAGGTTTTTGAAATGAAAGTTCATTATTTTGTAGGAAGCGCCACATTTACCACAAGAATAAAATTAAATAAAACAACAGTAATTAAAGGCACTTACGAATGTCAGATCTGTTCTGATGAAGCCTGCATTTTTCCCCCGGCTGAAAAATTTGAATTTAAAATCGGACCATCAAAAGGCATTCGTTTAAGACTAATAAAACCAACTAAATAATGCCACAGATTTCACTGATTTACGCAGATTAAGGCACAGATTATCTTTTGAATTAATCTGCGTTTTTAATCTGTGATAATCTGCGAAATCTGTGGCAAAAAAAAATGTCGTGTGCCCGAAATCAAATAATTGTTAATTTTTCGGTATTTTAGCAGCGGTAAACAAAGGCACATTGGGTACTTTTGGCTACTTTTAAAAATTCCCTAAACTCTTTTTTATGCGGTCAAGAATTTTTTACTTTTTATTTTTTTCGTTAGGATTATTTTTCAGTTCGGAGGCGCAGGACTTGCACGCACATTGGACCCAGGAAACAAAAAAGGTCAGCGACTGTGAGTATGACCTGATCTTTAAAGTAAAAATAGATCCGCTCTGGCACATGTATAGCCAGGTAAAAGAAAAAAAACCTGACGGACCCAATCCAACAAAAATTATATTTAAAAAATCTGCAGAGTATGAATTAGTAGGCACTACAAAAGAAAGCAAACCCACCGAAGAAGATGATAAGGTTTTTGAAATGAAAGTGCATTATTTTGTTGGAAGCGCAACTTTTACCACAAGAATAAAATTACTTACCGATAAAAAAATTACAGTAAAAGGAACTTACGAATACCAGATCTGCACAGAAGAGGCCTGCACTTTTCCACCGGCTGAAAAATTTGAGTTTGAAATTCCTGCGGGTACTGCGGCCTGTGTTGCTGCAACGAGTACAACTGTGGCTGTTACGAATACTACTACCACAGTTGTCACAACAGACACCGCAAAAAAAATTGACTCAGGGGCTGTTACTGTTGTAAAAGACACAGTGACAAAAACAAACGTTGTTCCTCCTGCTTCACAAAACGACGACCCGAAAGCAAGTACTGGTAAAAAAGAAGAAGTTTCTTTATGGAGTATTTTTATTAAAGGATTTTTAGGCGGCTTGTTTGCAGTTTTTACTCCTTGCTTGTTTCCATTAATTCCAATGAACGTGAGTTTTTTTACCAAACGTTCTAAAACAAGGGCAAAAGGAATTTCGAACGCATCGCTCTATTCTTTTTTTGTAATACTCATTTACGTTGCGCTTGGTATGGGCGTTGCACTTGCGCTGGGGCCCGACAGGTTAAATTCAATGTCAACAAACAAATATGTAAACATAGTCTTCTTTGCCATTTTTCTCATTTTTGGTATTTCATTCTTCGGTGCATTTGAAATTACACTTCCGTCAGGATTTGTAAATAAAATGGATTCCATGAGTGACAGAGGAGGCGTTGTAGGAATCTTTTTTATGGCGTTTACACTTGTGCTTGTTTCTTTTTCGTGTACCGGACCCATTGCAAGCTCTTTGTTAATTGAAGCAGCCTCGTCAGGAAAATTACTTGGGCCGGGAATAGGAATGTTTGGTTTTGGTTTGGCGCTTGCATTACCCTTTGGCCTCTTTGCCTTTGCTCCTTCATTAATGAATTCGCTTCCAAAATCAGGCGGCTGGTTAAATACCGTAAAAGTTTGCTTAGGATTTATAGAGCTTGCATTTGCAATGAAATTTATTTCAAACGCAGATCTTGTAACACAATCTTTTATTATTACCAGAGAAGTGTTTATTACAAGCTGGGTAGTAATTTTTGGCCTCATGGGTGTTTATTTGTTAGGCGCATTTAAAATGGCCCACGATACAAAAACAGAAAGTGTTTCCATTCCAAAATTACTGTTTGCACTTTTTTCTTTTTTTATTGTGATCTATATTTTGCCGGGACTTTGGGGAGCGCCTTTAAAAATGCTTTCAGGTATTCTTCCTCCTTCAGATTATACTGAGTCAAAACACAATCCTTTTATGCCTCCTGCAACGGCGGTAACCGATGATACGTTTAAACCTTACATAGTTCAGGGCGCCCACAACATAAATATGTTTAAAAATGATTATGAGCATGCGCTTGCCTATGCTAAAAAGATCAACAAACCTTTAATGATAGATTTTACCGGTCACAACTGCGCCAATTGCAGAAAAACAGAAGATTACATCTGGTCTGATGAACAAATAAGAAAGATCTTAAATGAAGATGTTGTGTTGGTTTCACTTTATGCAGATGATGATGATGATCTTCCTAAAGAAGAGCAAAAACAGGTTCAGTTTTTTGGGAGAGAAAGAACCCTTGAAACTGTTGGCGACAAATGGAAGTACTTTGAATTTTCCAGGTACAATGCTGTTCAGCAACCATTATACGTGATCGTTGATGTTAACGAAAAAACGTTAATGGACCCACGCGGCTACGAATCTGGCGTTGAAGATTACAAGAAATGGCTTGAGGAGGGAATAAAGAAATTTAAGACCAAACAATAAATTTTTCGCTTTCTTTAAAGAGGGATTTAGTTTCAGGGATTACTTGAAAAAGTAAATTCTTTTGTTGCAACTAAAAACCCCGTCCTACCGGATATCTGTTATGACTTTTCTCCTTGTATTTAGAATGCTGAAAAATAAAATTCAGTTGACCCCAATGATCATTGGCCAGGTTTTTATCAGTGAGTTTTGCAGCATCTAATTGCGTTTTTATTTCAGGGTTTTCTTTCAGAATTTTTTCTGCAACTTCTTCAAAAACGTAATCGCTGAACCATTCTTTCTGATTTAAAATTCCGTCAAAAAATCCCCATGCAAAAAAAGAATCTTCGCTGCGTGGCTCTAATGCTTCTGTAATAAAACGATTGCCCGGCTGATTCATTTCAATAATATAATCTCCTTCAAAATATTTTATTTTCTGTTTTTCAGTTCGCGTTTTTATTTCTG
>JACMLS010000496.1 GCA_014379485.1 Bacteroidia bacterium
AAGCCATTGATTACCAGCAGCAGGTAATTGCTATGCTGAAAAGTACAGCATATCATTTTTTGATTGAAAGATCGGCGAGTGAATTACTGATCTTGTATCCGCAGAACGGAGAATCTGAAAAAGCCATTGAACCCTTTTTACTTGCAGAAAAACACCTGCTGATGCAAAATGATAAAAAAGATCTTGGTACACTTTATCATAACGTATCAGAAGTTTACCTGGATATGGGAGAGGATTCTGCTTCGTTAAAATACTCATACAAGGCGCTTGAGTTAAGAAAATCTTTAGGTAACGCAGTAGATATTGCAACTTCTTATAACAACGTGGGTTACTTTTTTCATACAAAAGGTATTACTCAGAAAGCAGCAGAAAATTACGAAGCAGCGGTAAAAATACTTCCGCCCGAAAAAGATCCTAAGCTTTTTATTTCAATAGAAACCAACCTGGGCGTTTTGTATTATGACCAGGGAAATATTAAAAAAGCTCTCGAAAAATATTTTTCTGCTTTAAAATTATCTGAAAAAATAAACGACAAAGCCGGCACCGTAGTGTTGCTGAATAACATCGGTACGCTTTACAACAGACTGGGAGAAACAGAAAAAGCAAAAGAATATTATTTTAAATCTTTAAAAGGATGGAAGGGCATAGGAGATAAGCATGGTGTTGGAAAAGGATACAACAACCTGGGTGCGGTTTTTTTGAAGCAGGGAGATTTTGAAAACGCTAAAATTTATCTCGACTCCGGGCTTGCTGTCTACACTTCCATTCATGACCTTGTGGGAGTAGGTTTGATCTACAATAACCTTGGGGGTTATTATAATGACCAGGGCAACTATAAAGAAGCTTACAAAAATTACCGGCTCAGCAATGAGAATCATGCAAAAGCCGGAAACAAACTTGGCCTGGCACAAACTTTTTATAATATGGGAAATACATGCCGGCTGGATAATAATTTACCAAAGGCTTCTGAGTTTTTTCTGAAAGGGCTCCGTATTTCAGAAGAAACCAATCATCCGGAAATTACAGGAAAAATCTCTTATGGCCTTTACCTGCTGAATAAGAAAAACGGAAACTCTAAAGCAGCAATAGAATATTATGAAACGTACATTTCCATTAACGATAGTTTAAGCAATGCAGAAACAAAAAAAGCTGCTCTTAAAAAACAATTTACTTACGAATATGAAAAAAAAGCTGCTGCAGATTCTGTAAAAAACATGGAACTGCAAAAGGTAAAAGACGCGCAATTGGCCGCCCAAAACGCAACGCTAAAACAGGAAAAAACGCAACGCTATTCGTTAGTGGTTGGTTTGCTGGTTGTGTTGTGCGGCCTGGGGTTTGTGATTAACCGTTTTCGGGTTACCAATAAACAAAAGAAAATTATTGAAGAGCAAAAAATTACTGTGGACGCAGCTTTTAGTAAACTGCATGAAAAAAACACTGAGGTAATGGATAGTATTTATTACGCAAGACGCATTCAGCGGGCCTTAGTAACAAACGAAAAATATATAGAAAGAGTTCTCGCCAAATTGAAAAAAAACAAATGATATTTCTTTTTTAAGAGGAGAGGATTTCCATCATTTTTAATAATTCCGGATTCAGTTCTTCTATGTGCTTAATGGCTTTTTCAAAAGGAGTAAATTCAATTTGTTTGTTTATTACGCCAACCATCACAGATTTTTTTCCGGCTAATAAAGCGTTCACGGCCTCGTACCCCATACGGCTCGCATTCACTCTTTCCATGCAGGTGGGCGAACCCCCACGTTGTATATGACCTAATATGGAAACACGCACATCAAATGCCGGAAATTTTTCTTTGATCACCTCAGAAACTTTATAAGCGCCCCCGTTTTCGTCTCCTTCTGCCACAATAATTATTTTACTGCTTTTGTCTTTGCGGCTTTTTGCCAAACGCTCAAGTATTTTTTCGAGATCGTTTTTTGTTTCGGGAATCATGATTCCTTCTGCCCCAACAGCAATGCCACTTCGTAAAGCTATAAGGCCGGCATCTCTTCCCATTACCTCAACAATAAAAACACGGTCGTGACTTTCTGCCGTATCGCGAATTTTATCTACCGCATCAATAACAGTATTAATTGCAGTATCATAACCTATCGTAAAATCTGTTCCAACCAGATCATTATCAATTGTTCCCGGGCATCCCACAAAAGGAATGCTACAAATTTCACTAAACACCACCGCACCTGTAAATGTTCCATCTCCTCCAATGGCAACAACGCCTTCTATTCCGTGTTTTTCAAGGTTCCTTTTAGCCTTTTGCCTTCCCTCAAGGGTCATAAATTCTTTACTGCGCGCAGTTTTTAAAATTGTTCCGCCACGCTGAATAATATTTGCTACCGCTTTTCTGTCCAGGTCTACAAACTCATCATTAATCAATCCGTCATATCCATGTAAAATGCCCATTACCTCTAACTGATGATAACAGGCTGTACGCACAACGGCGCGAATACAGGCATTCATTCCCGGAGAGTCTCCGCCTGAACTAAAAACTGCAATTTTCTTCATGTTCTTCCTTCTTGAAATTACAAGACTAAAGATACAAAAAAAAAATCCAGAGGTGCTTTCTTAAAATTTGCTAATCAGGCAATAAAAATCCTCATATTGGGTTTTTACGTTGACAACTTCTTTTTTGTGGTTTGGTTAATTCTGGTTTTTCTGTGAGAGAGCTTTAGTATAATAATGCGCTATAAAGTATAAGGGAGGTAAAGATTGTTTGCCAACTATTAGCTGGCAACAGATAACCAATGACTAAAAAGCACATTTCACTAACGAACTAATCTACTAAATCCCTATCTTCGCAAAGCAAAAAATCTCATGAACGTATCAACCAAAAAATCCGATAGCTATCGGATTCAGATGGTAGACTTAAAGTCTCAGTATCTGAAAATAAAAACCGAAGTGGATGCAGCTATCCAGAACGTAATAAACAACACTACTTTTATAAATGGCCCCTCAGTAAAAGAATTTCAGGCCGACCTTGAAAAATACCTGGGTGTAAAGCACGTAATTCCCTGCGCAAACGGAACAGATGCTTTGCAGATAGCCATGATGGCGCTGAATTTACAACCTGGCGACGAAGTGATCACTGCAAGTTTTACTTACGTTGCAACAGCAGAAGTTATTGCGCTTTTAAAATTAGAGCCTGTACTTGTAGAAATAAATCCGGATACGTTTACAATTGATCCGGCAGCAATAGAAAAAGCAATTACACCAAAAACAAAAGCAATTGTGCCTGTGCATTTGTACGGGCAATGTGCAGATATGGATGCGATAATGGCCATTGCAAAAAAAAATAATTTATATGTTATTGAGGATGTAGCACAGGCAATTGGTGCAGAATATACAAGCGCTGATGGGAAAAAATCTAAAGCAGGAACAATAGGTACAATTGGCTGCACTTCATTTTTTCCGAGTAAAAATTTAGGGTGTTATGGTGATGGTGGCGCTATGTATACCAATGATGATGAATTGGCAAAGCGATTGAAAATGATGGCCAATCACGGACAAAGTGTACAATATGTGCATGATGAAATTGGTGTGAACTCAAGACTTGATTCTATACAAGCCGCTGTTTTAAAAGTAAAACTTAAACACCTTGATGAATATGCGGCCGCCAGAAATAAAGTGGCAGACTATTACGACAAAGCTTTTGCAGCAAATAAAAAAATAAAAATTCCGGTAAGGGCAAAAAATTCTACCCATGCATTTCATCAATACACGTTGGTACTCCACGAAAGTATTGACCGCAATAAGCTGAAAGAATTTTTAGCCACAAAAGAAATTCCGGCAATGGTCTATTATCCAAAACCACTTCATCACCAAAAAGCATATTCAAATTCAAGGTTCAAAGATTCTGATTTTTCTTTTACAGTTGATCTTTGTAAAAGAGTAATTTCATTACCAATGCATACAGAACTCGACAACGAAACGTTGAAATTTATTTCAGAAAACGTAAACGAGTTCACTAACATTTAACTAACAACTGATAACGAATAACTATTTTATGAAAATTGCAGTAGTAGGAACGGGGTATGTAGGTTTAGTTACCGGAACGTGCCTGGCAGAAACAGGAAACACAGTTATTTGTGTGGATATTAATGAAGATAAAGTGAACAAGATGCGCAATGGCGTGGTTCCTATTTACGAGCCACATCTGGATGTGTTGTTTCATCGTAATATAAAAGCCGGAAGACTTTCTTTTACCACCAATCTTGCCGAAGCTATTAAAGATGCGAAAATAATTTTTCTTGCACTTCCAACGCCTCCCGGAGAAGACGGAAGTGCTGACCTGAGTTATATACTTGGCGTGGCTGATGATCTTGGAAAAATTTTAAGTGAGTACAAAGTAATTGTAGATAAAAGCACCGTGCCGGTTGGAACAGCAGAAAAAGTAAGGATGGCTGTTGCAAAAAATTGTAAAGTTGATTTTGATATAGTTTCCAATCCCGAATTTTTGCGCGAAGGTTTTGCTGTGGATGATTTTATGAAACCTGATCGTGTGGTGATTGGTGCAAGTTCTGACCGCGCCAGAAAATTAATGGAAGAACTTTACAAACCATATGTGCGCCAGGGTAATCCAATAATTTTTATGGATGAAAAATCTGCAGAGCTTACAAAGTATGCAGCAAATTCTTTTCTTGCTACAAAAATTACTTTCATGAATGAGATTGCCAATTTTTGCGAAAAAGTAGGCGCCGATGTGGATGATGTTCGCATGGGAATTGGTTCTGATTCACGCATTGGAAAACGGTTTCTATTTCCAGGCATTGGTTTTGGCGGAAGCTGTTTCCCAAAAGACGTTCAAGCCCTGGTAAAATCGGGAAACGAAGTTGGCTATCAATTTAATATTATTGACGCTGTATTAAAAGTAAATGAGGTTCAGAAAATAAAGCTCATTGAAAAAGCAGCGAATTATTTTGGTTCGTTAAAAGGAAAAAAA
>JACMLS010000497.1 GCA_014379485.1 Bacteroidia bacterium
ATATGGCTATTTCATTTTTCCTTTTTCTTTGATAGTAAAATTAAAGGGTTTGAGAAGAGAGAAAGGATGGAAATGTATAAGTGATGGCAAAAACCACACAAGTGATGGCAAATATTTTACAATCAATAGCGCTGAGGGCAGAAGATTTTATGGGAAAATAACTGAGGCCTGATGATTTGGGCAGGAACTTATTACAAGATCACATTTTGGAAATAATCTCAAGCAATTGTTCTTTTTTTCTTTGAGATACAGGAACATGGTCATTGTTTTCCATAATTAAACTACCGCCTTCGCCCTTATCAAAACGAATTATTTTTTTCAGGTTGATGAGGTGGGAATGATGGGTTCTCAAAAATCCGAAAGGACCCAGAAGGTCTTCGTATTCCTTGAGCCCTTTTGAAATTAAAATTGCTTTTGCGTTTGAGATCACAAACTTTGTGTAGGGACCATCTGCTTCACATCGAATTATATCTGTCACCTTAATAAAATGAATGGCTTCGGCATCTTTAAGAACTATTCTTTTATCAGCTCCCTTAAGTGTACCCAGGCTTTCCTGCATGATTTGCAACTGCTCTGACAGGTTTTTTGTTTCGATATATTTTTTCGCTTTTGAAACCGCTTGCGAAAGTTCGTCTGCATCAATTGGTTTTAAAAGAAAATCTATGGCGCTGAATTTAAATGCATCTATTGCATATTTATTATGAGCAGTAATAAAGATCAGTTGAAAATTAAATTTACCAAGCTTTCTGATCAGGTCCATTCCTGTTCCATCTCCCATTTCAACATCAAGAAAAACTATATCGGGAGAATATTTTTCAATTGCAGCAAGACCTGAACCTACCCCGTTTGCTTCCTGAATTTCTTCCACTTCGGGGCAATGTGAATTTAAAAGAGAAACCAATCCGCTTCTTACCTGTTCTTCATTATCTATGATCAGTACTTTCATCTTTATGCATCAAAGGTAAAACTAATTTTATATAAGTTCCTTTGTTGCCTTCACCTTTTTTAATCAGAAAAGCAGATGTGGTTTTTAACTGCTTGTCTAAAAGGTACAATCTGTCTTTAATGATCTGGGTTGCTCTTGAGGGATATTCTTTTGCTTTAAGATCTTCGGTAAAACCTGAACCGTTATCTTCTATTTCAATTTGCAATTTTTTCTCAACTGCTTTTATTTTAAGCGAAATGATTCCCTTTCCCTCCATTTCATTAAAACCATGTTCAATAGCGTTTTCTAAAAAAGGCTGAATGATCATTCCCGGAATCAGTGTTTCATGTGCTTCAAAAGAATCATCTGTTTCATAAATAAACTCAAATTTACCCGGATACCTTAATTTCTGAATATCCATATAAGAATTCAGATATTCAATTTCCTGTTCAACGGTTGTGGTTTCCTTATAAGTACTTTCTAAAGTTTGGCGCATGATCCTGGCGTATTTGGAAAGGTAATACCCGATCTTTGAATTTTTATTTTCCTGCATCGAAAATGTTTGCAGGGAATTTAAAGTGTTAAAAAAGAAATGCGGATTCATACGCGCCCTGTTCAAACGTTGTTCAACTTCCATGTTCCTCTGTTTATTCTTCAAAACAGATTGCCGGTAAAAAATTACGATGACAAGAATAACAAGCAGAGCAGAGAAAATTCCGATCACAAGGAATTTCATACGTAAAGAGGTAATTTCTTTCTCCTGGTTAAGATCGTTTATGGTTTTTTCATTTTGCGCCTTGTTGTATTTTTGTTCGAGCTCATTTATTCTTCCTGAATTCTCTGCGGTAAAAAGACTGTCTTTTATTTTTGAGTAAATTCTCTGAAAATTCATTGCTTGCCGGTAATTGCCAACCAGGGTTTCACATTCTATCAGGCGCTCATAAGCAACGTTAATTTTCCAGGGGTGTTCTGCCCTTTGTGCATAATAAAAAGATGTGTTGGCCGCCTCTTTTGCTTTTGCATACTGTTTCAACTCAATGTAATTGTCGCAGTATTTATAATAAGCACTGCTCAGGTAATCAAAGTCAGCGTTTTTATCGGCAAGCAAAACTGTACTGTCAAGATATTTTAAAGCAATGTCGTATTGATCTTTTGCATAAGAAATGCCAGCGAGCGAATTGTAAATCTGCATCAGGGCCAATTTTGCTCCATCAGCTTTAAAAACCGGAACCGCATCCATGCAGATTTTTTTTGCACTGTCAATATAAGCCAGTTCACTTGTCTGATCGTAAATGCGGCCGTAGCCCGTTGCAAGGTTCGCAATTACCTGCGCCTTCGTTTTTAAATCAGTTGATTTTTTCATATAAGAAAGCGCTTTCTTATAATAAAAAACAGATTTATGTGGTTGATTGATGGTGTTGAAAATAACGCCAAGGTTAGAATATGATTTAGAGAGCATGTATTCGTCTTTCAACCTAAGTGCAATTTCGCTTGCCTTTATAAAAGTGTAAGAAGCACTGTCAAAATCATTCAGATGCAAATAATTGTAACCGCTGTAAAAACGAAAGTTCAGTTCACTTCTCAGGCAGTTGTTTTTTGAAAGATCTGATCTGAGCACATCTAAATAATAGTTCAGCGAATCAAATTCTCTTTTGCCGTTAGAAAGAATTGCTTTGTAACTGTAAAATGATTGCCTGCAAAAAACAGAATTCTTATCAAGTTTAAGAAGAAGTAATTCTGCTGACCGGAAATCTCTCTTCTCGTAGTTCTCAAAAAATTCTTTTTCAATTTTATCTGCATAAGGGCAATTACAATTGTTCTGCGCGCGGATAAAACTCTCTGCAGCAACCAGGAAAAAAAACAAACAGAAAAAAGAAATTAATTTTCTACTCATAGAGCCTGGAAATGACAGCTAAGATATGAGATTTTAAGATAAAAGAGATTCGCGTACTGTTAATGAGTATAAAGCTTAAACAAACCTATCGCCCTTCATCACTTTAACATCGTTCACAAAATTACGGATCTGTTGCTCGTCCTGTTTTTTACACACAAGCAAAATTCCGTCAGATTCAACAACAATATAATCTTCCAGACCTTGCAAAACCACCAATTTATCTTTGGGAACATGCACAATACAATTTTTAGAATCGTATAGCATTACGTTTCTTCCTACCACAGCATTATTGCCACTTGTATGCGGAATGTGAGAATAAATAGAACCCCATGTTCCTAAATCGCTCCAACCGATCAGGGAAGAACGAACATACACATTGCGGGCTTTTTCCATCACCGCATAATCTATACTTATGCTTTTACAGGAACTGTAAGCTCTTTCAATAAACTCGGCTTCGCCGGGAGTATTGTAATATGAATTTCCTTCTGAGAATACGGTAGCGAGTTCGCCATCGTGTTTCTCAAATGCGGTTAAAATACTTGCAGTGCTCCAGATAAAAATTCCTGAGTTCCATAAAAAATCACCACTTTCCATAAAGAAGCGGGCCATTTCAGCATCCGGTTTTTCGGTAAACGTTTTAATTTTTTTAATGCGTTTATCATTTTCTTTTTTCGGAGATTCAATGAATTGAATGTAACCGTAACCTGTATCGGGACGCGATGGTTTAATTCCTAAGGTAACGAGACAATCTTCTTTTGCAGCTTTTGCAAAACAGGCGCGCACTGCTTTTACATACACATCTTCTTTAGTAATGAGGTGATCTGAAGAAGCTACCACAGTTACAGCGTGCGGATTTAATTTGTGAATTTTATACGAAGCATAAGCAATACAAGGTGCAGTATTTTTTCTTGCGGGTTCCAGCAAAATATTTTCGGCCGGAAGATCGGGCAATTGCTTCTTTACCATTTCCTTATAGGAAGCATTGGTAACCACAAAAATATTTTCGACCGGACAAAGCGGAAGATGACGTATAAAAGTCTGTTGCAATAAAGTTTTTCCGGTTCCCAGAATATCAAGAAATTGTTTTGGACAGGCAGTTTTGCTCATAGGCCAAAACCGCGTGCCAACCCCACCGGCCATAATTATACAATAATGATTTCGCATACTCATGAGAGTTTTTTCAAAGCCGCACCTAAACTTTCAATGGCAGCGTTTACATCTTCCATTTTACAAGTGCCAACAGAAAGGCGGTACCAACTACTGTTTTCAGAAGCGCCGAATGCAGAAAAAGGAACCACAGCAACTTTAGCTTCATCTAAAATATATTTGGTAACATCTCCTGTAGTCTGAAGAATTTTACCGTCGGCGGTTTTTGATCCGTGCAAAGAAAACTGAATGGTAAGGTAAATTGCTGCCTGCGGTACAATGGCATTTACTTTATATCCTTCTGCTTTTAACTTCATGAAACCTTTGTAAAAACCATCAAGGCGCTCATAAACTTTATTTTTCTGCTCAACTAAAAAAGCATCGTATAAATTTAAATTATCTAAATACTTTGCTGTTGCAATTTGTTCCGCTTTAGGAGCCCATGCACCTACGTGAGTAAGAATGGCTTTCATTTTATCTACAATTCTTTTTGGGCCCATGGTCCACCCTACCCTTACTCCTGTTGCGGCAAGCGATTTAGAAATTCCATCCACAAAAACAGTATAGTTTTTCATTTCCGGACGCAAGGAAACCGGATTGTAATGTTTCACATCTCCATAAGTAAGCGCCCAGTAAATCTGATCGTACATTAAATAGCAAGGCTTTTGCTCAGGTGATCTTCTTAAATTTTCTGCAAGAATTAAATCGCAAATTTCTTCAAGGGCTTCTTTGGTAAAAACAGTTCCGGTAGGATTTTGCGGAGAGCAGAGCGCCACAAGCGTTGCGTCTTTTATGTAAGGCGCAATATCTGCAGCGCGGGGCATAAAATTATTTTCAGGACTTGCTTCAATTAAAACCGGTTTTGCACCATTCAAATAAGTATAATGATTGTTGTTCCAGCTCGGCACCGGAAAAATTACTGTATCGCCTTCATCTACCAGAGCTTTAAAAATAGAATAGATCACAGGTCTTGCTCCGCCTGCAATTACAATTTCGTCATTCTTATAATCAAGACCGCCTCTTTCTCTTAAAAGTTTAGAAACAGAATTTCTGAGTTCCAACATTCCATCTGCCGCCGGGTAATTTGTAGAATCATTAGAATACTCATCAACAATCATCTGTTTTAATTCTGTGGGAATAGAAAACACCTTAGGATTAAAATCTCCTATAGTAAGATTGTAAATTTTTTCGCCATTCTTAATTTTTTCATTTACCTCTGCAGCGAGTTTAATAATTTCTGAACCAATAATATTTTCGGCCAGTTTTGAAACTTTCAGTTCTCTGCTCTTCGTACCTGTGGTTGTTTCCATAAATTTTTTAAATGCTATTTGAGGGTTTTTTCCCCTGTGGATAAATATAGTTCATTTTTTTAAATCTACATAAAAACCCTAAAGATTTAATTACTAAGGAAAAGTAAAGGAT
>JACMLS010000498.1 GCA_014379485.1 Bacteroidia bacterium
AATACAGATATTACAAGGGTTTCAATTAGCCATAATCCTGCAAGCCCTGTTACCCGTCCGCTCAGTTTATTACACCTTGGGTATAATACTGGTGCAGCTTCTTTCAGTGGCGCTTCAACTGACGGATGGCGCTCCTGGATGGATATTGGAACATTTGGTACAAATGGAACGGATAATTTTTATTTTGGTCTTAAACAAGAAAAAGGCGGAGCGTTTTCTACTAATGACAGATGGGATGCTGTAATAAACTGGGGCGATAATGAACCTCAAACTTTTCCTCCGGGCAGCGGCCCAGATAATCTCCGCTTTATTTTTACGTCAACCACAACCGGAACCGGAACCTCATCCCCAGGCAATTCGCAAGAAGGTGTAGAAGGTATGAGAATGACTCCTGTTTTAAATCCTTACCAGCTAACTCAAGGTGTAAACGAAACACATTTATTTACAGGTATAGGAGGCGATCCATTTATCAATCAATACACGGGCGGAAATAACCTTCCACAAAATACGCTCGAGGTAAATTCTTATTTTCCGGGTTCAGCAATTCCAAGTGGCGCGGGCCATACACAAGCACCTGGCTTTGGACTGCCAACAGGTCTTTCGGGTTTAAGGCTTACAGATTTAAGATCTACAAGTATTCCTGAACTAAACCCAGGCAAAGGTGTGCTTGCCTTGAATAGTTTAGGAGATTTGATTTATGTGCCGGCTGATGCTGGATTTGGTAATGTTTGTGGCGGATCTACTAATGCTTTGACAAATAATTGGGAAGTTGTACAAGGCAATTTTGACTTAAATTTTGTTGCAACAAACGGTACGGCCAAATTCGGCAATATAACTTGCGGAACTCCTGCACCTGCCAGAGTTTTTATTAGAAACACTTTCGCTTCTAAAAGTGTTGGGTTATGGGTAGAAAACAGTTATGCACCAGGAGGTGGCACTGCTGGTTATTTTAAAAATACAAATGGTGGTTATGGTGTTGTTGCAATTGCAAACGCTGCAGCAACAATACCTTTAGCCAATATTGGTGTATATGCCGATGGGCCTAATGTAACAGGGCAATATGCAGGTTATTTTGATGGCGATGTTTTCATAAATAATCCAACAATTGGCATGGCTGGTTATGTCCAAACTATTAGCGATTCTATTTTTAAAACCGACGTTACGGATATTAATAATGGTTTGCAAAAAATTCTTCAGCTTAAGCCCAAAGAATATTATTTGGATAGCCTTAATCCTTACAACCTGCATTTTAGTAAAACCAAACAGTATGGCTTTGTGGCACAAAACGTAGAGCAAATAATTCCTGAATTGGTTTCTAATGCAATAAAACCAGCAGAGGCTGATTCGGCAGGCAATATTGTATTTCAATCCCTAAACTACAAAACCCTTAATTACGATGGTATTCTTCCTTTCGCAATTAAAGCCATTCAAGAACAACAACTGCAAATAGAAGAAATAAAGAAAACTCCCAACGCCCCAACATTACTTTTACCAGCAAATAACGCAAGCGGAGATTACCACGAGGTAACTCTGACATGGAACTCAGTTTCTTCTGGCCTTGTTTTATATCATGTACAAATTTCAAAAGATTCAACGTTTACTATTATTTACAGCGAATCTGATGAGCGCGATACTACTATAAGTTTAGGTCTTGACAGTGCACAATGGTATTGGAGAGTAAAAGCATTAAACAATTTTGGAAGTGGTGCATGGTCTCAAACTTTTAATTTTACAAATACAGTAAATCAAAAAGACGGTGGCCCAAGAGATTTTCCTCAGAGTACTTTATCTGATATTTCTTTAAAACAAAACGTTAGCACGCTTAACAATTCATTAGACAAAGTAAAACAACTGCGTGGTGTAGATTACAAATGGAACGCTAACGGATTGGCTTTAATGCAAGGTGACACAAGCAAACAGATTGGAATGATTGCACAAGAAGTTAAAACCGTGTTTCCGGAAGTGGTTTACGAAGAAGATTCTGTTTTGCATGTAGATTATCAGCACCTTGTTCCGGTTTTGGTTGAGGCTGTTAAAGAACTGGCTAAGAAAGATTCATTAAAAAATATTAAAATGAACGATATGCAGGCCCAATTAGATTCTATTAAAATGGTAATGTCTGCTTGTTGCTCTAACCAAAACACACGCACAAACACAAACATAACTTTTACAGATGTAGAATTGAGCGATAAAAACATAATTGTATTAAATCAAAACGCTCCAAATCCTTTCGCAGAACAAACAACTATTACCTACAACATACCAACAGATTTTTCTTTTGCGCAAATTTTATTTTATGATCTTAATGGCAGAATGATTAAAGCGGTTGATATTAAACAAAAAGGCCGCGGCTCTTTAAATGTTTATGCAAACGATCTTTCTAATGGTATTTATAGTTACACGCTTATTATTGATAATAAAATTATTGATACAAAGAAGATGATTAAACAGGATTGATAAATAGTTAACGGTTGTTAGTTGTCAGTTAATGGTTGTCAGTTGCAAAATTAATTGATTCGGAATAAATTATTCTGATTCGCGCTCTTTTACTTATAATACACTCCGAATGAGGTTTGGAGCGATTGCAAATCCTTTTTATTCGTTCCTTATACTATCAAATACGCTTCAGATAATGTTTGGAGCGATTGCAATTATTTTTTATTCGTTCCTTATACTATCAAATACGCTTCAAAGGATGCTTGGAGTGATTGGAATTTTTTTTATCCGCGTCGGATGATCTTAAATACGTTTCAGGAAACGTTTGGAGCGAGTGCAATTCTTTTTTATTCGTTCCTTATTATATTAAATACGCTTCAGATGATGTTTGGAGTGAGTAGAAATTTTTTTATACGCATCTTATGATATTTAATGCGCTCCAACTGATATAAGGAGCGATTGGAAAATTACTTATTCGTTCTACATAATACCAAACCCGCTTCAGACAAAGTCAGGAGCGATTGAAAAAAAATTTATTCACGCCGTATAACATCCGGCGCTTTCTGTTTTTTTAATTCGAACTATTTTTTTTGTCCGATCTTTTTTTCACACCAACACAATGTAGTCGTTCTTCAAGAGCCAGTAAAAGAATTTGCTTTAAATAAGTTTACAAACGTTGGAAAGCACTTTATCATAAAGCATTCTTATAGCATGTTCTTTCTTAGTTAATCTCCGGACCGGCCTCATTTTATCTGGTTTTTTTGCGTGTAGATTTCGGGGCCCCATGAAAGAAGCTTCGACGCAAGGAGGAAAGGATAAAATGCGGCCTTGCTTTTTTGCTACTTTTTCAGCAAGGAAAAAGTGGGAGAAAAACTCTTTTATAAATTTAAAATTGAAAAAACATTATGAGGGCGAACTATAAAATAGTTATTAATTCAAATTATTTTTTTTGTTCCATCTGTTTTTAATACAGATGGAAATTAGCTTAACCAATTTTAACCACAAAAATAAAATATCAGAAAACAAAAATCGTTTTATATAAATGCTAAACTAAAAAACAAAAATATGATAACAGATCTACCACATTACATTATAGTTTTTGGCGCGCACTAACTTTTAGTGTAATGAATTAATGTTTAACCTTCATAAAGTAGTAGTCGTAAAACCTTCTTCACTTTATGATACAAAAAAAAAGAAAGCTATGAAAACGAAAACAAAAGCGGTGGTTGGTTTATCTAAACTAACACCAGAAGCAAAGGCCGTTAAAGCACAATCTATTATTGACAGTATGCAAAGCAGTGGCAATTTTCCGAATGGAGATATGCCCATTGCGTATGCCACTTTACAAACCAGCATTACAGGTTTTCAAAACTCTATTGTATTGGCAAACAACGGCACATCTGCAGATGTAAGCAATATGCACGAAGAAGAAAAAGTGCTGGTTATGACTTTTAACCTGCTAAAAGCACATGTAGAAATAGTAAGTAATGCTTTCACTAATCCTGATGCCATAATCTTATCTGCCGGCATGACCATAGCTGTAAACTCTGGCCCAAATTCTATAACAGACCTTACACTTGAAGCTTTAGGCCAGGGCACTGTGCAAATACGTGTACCCCGCCATGCCGGCGAAAAAGCGTTTTGTTACCAGTACGCCATAGCCAGCGATCCTACCAACTGGCAAAACATAAGCTATAGCTCTTTAAGTAAAATAGAATTTACAAACCAAACGCCCGGCGCCACTTTGCATTTCAGATATTCTGCAATAAGCAAAACAGGCATGGGCTCGTTCAGCGATTCTAAACAACTAATAGTTATCTAAAACAAATCAGTAAAAAAAATCACGCCTGAAAATTGGCGTGATTTTTTTAGAATTTTATTCTTGAGTGTTTGATTCTCACAAGTTTGTTTTGTAGATTTACTAAAGTAACAAAAAACTAAAGTATGAAAAAATTTATCCTCCTTTTAGTAACCATATTTTTTTGCAACTGTTTTGTGTTTAGTCAGCAACCAAGCATGGTAAAAGATATTTATCCGGGAACTTCGGCCAGCCTAACTGGAATTTACTTTAACGCCATAGAATATAATTCTTACTTGTTTTTTAGCAGTACTGATGGAACGAATGGCTATGAGCCTTGGATAAGCGACGGCACTTCAACAGGAACAAATATGGTGCTCGATATTAATCCGGGTAGCGGAGCAAGTATGAATAATATTAATACTGCTTTTTTCAAGTTTAATAGTTTTGTATTCTTTCTGGCAGATAACGGCACCCAAGGCAGAGAACTTTGGAAATCAGATGGCACTGCGGCGGGTACAACCTTAGTCCTTGATATCTGGCCGGGCGGAGGATCATCAGACGCAAATTCTTTTTACGATAATGGAAACGGAAATTTCTTTTTTGTTGCAAATGATGGCACAAGTGGGGAGGAATTGTGGATAAGCGACGGAACAAACGTTGGAACTCAATTGGTAAAAGACATCAATCCGGGAACAAATTCTTCAGCTATCACTTTTCTTCAATACATAAATGGAATTATTTATTTTAAAGCTTTGGATGGTATTACAGGCCATGAACTTTGGAGAAGCGACGGCACAACAGCAGGAACTTATCTTGTAAAAGATATCAAAACAGGAAGTGGCAATGGTATGGCCAATTTCCCCTCATGTCAACTGAATGGTAATTTGTTTTTTATGGCAGACGATGGAATAAATGGATATGAAATCTGGAAAAGTGATGGCACT
>JACMLS010000499.1 GCA_014379485.1 Bacteroidia bacterium
ATTCAGGCAACTTTTCATCCAGAGTAAAAGTAAAGTCCAATCCTTTTTGTTCTGCATGGTGTTTAAAATCCCGCATCAAGCCATCACTAAAATTTTTCAGCGATACCTTTTCAATATTTATTGACATTTTACCAGCCTCTATTTTTGAGAGGTCAAGTACTTCATTAATTAAAACAAGAAGATCGTGACCACTTTTATAAATAATTTCGGCACTTTCCACCTGCACGGCATCCAGGTTTTCTTTTTTATTTTCAGAAAGGTCTTTTGAGAGGATGAGCAAACTATTAAGCGGCGTTCTTAACTCATGAGACATGTTAGCAAGAAACTCAGATTTATACCGGCTACTTACTTCTAATTGTTTTGTTTTTTGTTCAATATCAAATTTTGCTGTCTCTACCTCTTTGTTCCTTTCTTCCAGCGATGCAGTTTGCTCTCCCAGTTCTTCGTTAGACAATTGCAATTCCTCCTGTTGCTGTTTCAGGTTTTGCGACTGCTCCTCCAACTCCTCATTCATCTGTTTCAACTCTTCCTGCTGCGCCTGCAATTCTTCTCCCTGAACAATTAGTTCTTTATTTGCCATTGATAGTTCTTCTGCCCGCTTTTCTTTTTCTTTGTTTTGAAATGCCAATTCTTTATTTGCAATACCCAATTCAGCTGCACGTTTTTCTTTCTCTTCGCTTTGAAAAGCCAGTTCTTTGTTTGCAATACCTAATTCTGCCGCACGTTTCTCTTTTTCTTCATTTTGAAAAGCCAGTTCCTGCATCTGATTTTTTGTGGTGCTGATATCAAAACGAATAGAAACAAATTTTTCTATTTTTCCATCAATTCCCATAAAAGGAGTAATCGTTGTGTCAACCCAATAAAGTGTTCCGTCTTTTGCTTTATTTAATAGTTCTCCTTTCCAGGTTTTTCCTGAAGCTATCGTTGACCATAGACCCACAAATAAATCCTGCTGCTGTTTCCCTGATTTTAAGATCCTGTGATTTTTTCCAAGCAGTTCCGCCCGCGAATATTTAGAGATCTTACAAAAATTGTCGTTGACATAAATGATATCTCCGTTTGCATCTGCAATAGAAACAATAGCCGCCCTGTTAAGAGAACTTATTTGCTGATCAAGTTCCAGCGCCGTTACTTCCATTTCACCTTTCTGCAATTGGATGCGCTCTAACAACTCCCGCAATGATTGCTGATCTAAAGCCGTATTGATTGAAACAGCAATACTTTCCATAGAAGCATTGATCAGTTTTTTTTCTGCTTCATTAAAATTTGTAAGCTTGCCAATTTCTATAACACCCAATGTTTTACCTTCAAACAAAAAAGGGGTAATCAATAAATGTTTTGGTTTTGCATTCAGCACAGACGAGGTAATGCGCATTTGTTCTTCGCTAAGATCTGTTAAAGAAATTTGCTTTTGAGAACGCGCACACTGGCCGATCAGCCCTTCGTTCAATGCAAATTTTTCTTTACTGTCTTTAGGAGATGAGAAAGCGTATTGCCCGCTTAATACTAAGGTATTGTCTTTATCATTTAGCAGGTAAACGGTACCGATATTTGCATTCATGTATCCACATAAAAAACCAATGGTACTGTCTGCAAGTTTTTGTATGCTTTGTTCGCCGCTTAATTTTTCATTGAGTTCTGTATTGCCCATAAGCACCCAGTTTTCTGCGGCACTTTCTGCTTCTGCTTTTTTAAGTGCTTTTAAATTGCTGCTGATTATACTATAAACTATGAAAAGTATGATCAGTATGACTAATAATAAAACAATAAAAACAAGATTAAAATTTCTGCCTTCAGCCTCACTTACCTGCTTTCTTTCTGCAAGTAAAAGATGTTCTATTTTCTGGGCCCGTTCTATTATTCTTTTTATGCCATTCTGTATTCGTTGTCCATCTCCGGCAGCAACAAATTGTTTTGCCTGTTCAAAATCTTTTTTTCTGAGATCTATAATACTGTTTAAATTACTAACCCGCGCATTAACCTGCCTTTCAAGTTCTGCAACGTTCCTTTGCTGAGTTGAATTATCTTTTGTCAGTTCTTCAACTTTAGCAAGGTGCTCGGCTGCTTTTGTATTGGCTATCGCAAAAGATTCCAGGTAATCAGTATTACCGGTTATAACATAGCCCCTTGCGCAACTTTCTGCATCAGTTGCAGAAACCAATATCATATCAAACTCAGATAATACCTGGTTTGTATGATCTATCCAGTTGTTGGATGCAATAAATTTTTCGCTGTTCTTAAACGCAAAAACCGAAACCCCAAAAAGTATTAAACCGCAGGCAATAAATCCCAGTAATATTTTTCTCCCAAGTGTTAATTTCATTTCTAAAAATTATTTTTCGAATCAATATTTATTTTCACGCGACGGCGCGACGGCCGCGACGTTTAAGGAACAACAACAGGTAATTATTTCACGCTACGGCGCTACGACCGCAACGTTTAAAGAACGAGTAACGAACAACAAACTTTTATTTCTCCTCAGTTCGGGTGGACAACACCCGAACAAAGTGATTGA